>CAYGUO010000133.1:0-8577 GCA_964353095.1 uncultured Flavobacteriaceae bacterium
CAAGTAGAAGTTTCTGCAGGTTGCTTATGGAAGCTTGTTGTTCTAAAACCGTGATTTCTTTTTCTTGGAGTGCAATCTGTTGTTCTTTCTCTTTGGTTTCAAACTCAGTTTTTAAACGTTCTATCTCTTTAGATTTTTCAATATTATAAACCGAGTCATTAATCGTTTTATAGTATTCATGGTCTTCCAAGGCTTTTTTATATTCACCCATGGCAGCAAAAGCTTGCGAACGATCTCTATAAGATTGATAGAGATCATCTTTATTCCCCACTGAGTCTGCTAAAACAATTGCTCTATTCAAATAAGGGATTGCTTTTTCTGGCATATCAAGCTTTTCAGTATATACGTCTCCCAATCTTTTTAAGGCCCAAGATTCAGATAAGGCATGGTGGGAAACGTACCTAGAATGCTGAACGGATTTTTGTAAATAATCGATACCTTTTTGAATTTCTCCCAACCTCACATACGTTTTGCCAATGTTAAATAGTGTAATACCTATTAGACCTTGATTTTCAAATTCTTGCGAATAGGTCAGGCTTTCATTTAAATAGTTCAGGGCAATAGCATAATTCTTTATAACGTAGTTAGAATTACCTAAATCGTTGAGTGTTAAACCTATTTTCCTTCGATTGTTTTGTCTCTTGTAGGTTTCTAAGAGTTCTTTTTTAATTTCAATAGATTTCTCTTTATTATCAGTATAATGATAGAGTGAAGCTAAAGCACTTTTAACCTTAACCTTTTCATTATCTAAGTTTAAATTTTCCGCGAGCGCTAAGGCTTTTAAAGCAGCTTCAAATCCTTTTTTATAAGCTGTTTTGCGCAGGTATACTTTGGCACCGATCAGATGTAGTTTTAGTAAGACCAAAGAGTCCACTGGGGGAGCGGCATATTTCACCATGTTTTGGGCAATGGCGTCCAATGCTCCGTCATAATCTGGTGTAAGGTATAATGCCTGTATCATATTGTAAGTAACCAAACCTGCCGCCCTGCGGTCTTTGAGCGATTCGTATATCCTCAAGGATTTTTCGAAGTAGTTTTGGGCAGAATCCAACTTGCGTGCAATCATCAACGCTTTTCCTTGATGGTCAAAAGATTTTGCCATGCCCGCTTTGTACTGAATACGTTTTGCAATTGCTAAGCCCTCTAGCGAGTATTTCAGCGCCAGCTTTGGGTCGGCTTCGTAGTAGAAATCATAAATAGCATGGGCGGTATCTACTTTCAAGGAGTCTCCTTGTTGTGTTTTATAAACTTTTAAAAGGCTATCCAGTTTTTGATTTTGCTGGGCGTGAAGTGATATAACTACTAAAAATGTTAACGGGAACATTGGTGGAAAAAGTTTCATAGCAGTTTGGTTTTCTTTTTAAAAATAAGGAATTTCCATCCAACTCTATGAAAAAGAACGGTTTAGAAAGTGGAAAAGCCCCATTTGAAAATACATGGGACTTTTATATTTTTCATTTGTATGTTATCTTTAAAACAACTCCCCAAAATGCGACTTCACAGCAAACAAAGTTGCCTCTGCCATAGTATCAAAACGAACATCAGCATGCCCAACACGTTCTTCTGGACCGATGCCCACCGTATGAAAACCTCCAGCTTTAGCTGCATCAACGCCGGCTTCCGCATCTTCATAAACGATACACTGTTCGGGTTTTAATTTTAACTTTTCCGCTCCAAACAAGAAGATATCTGGTGCTGGTTTACTTTTTTCAACACTGTTGCCGTCCCCAATAACATCAAAATATTTCATAGCATCCAACTGCTTTAAAACCTTGCTGGAATTTTTGCTCGCACTGCCCAGTGCCACTAAAAAGCCTTCTTGCCTTAAATGTGTTAATAATTCTCTAGCACCAGGGAGGTAATCTTTTGTTGTCATGGTATCTAAACTGGCCACGTAAAGATCATTCTTTTGTGCGGCGAGTTCAAGTAACTTTTCCTCACTGACCTCTGCATTATTGTGTTTACGAATAATATGGATGGAATCCATTCTTGAAACGCCCCGTAGTTGTTCATTTAACTCACGGTTAAAGTCCCAATTCATAACATCTGCAAGATTTTTCCAAGCCAGATAATGCAATTCCGCAGTATCGGTGATAACACCATCTAAATCAAAAATAAATCCCTTAATCATCTATAAAGTACATTTACGTTTTACAACCTATTGTTTATGAACCGCTATTTCAGCAAACGGCCTTTTTTGGTTTATCCAATATCGTTGGCAAGGATAGCATAAATCTTTTTAACGGAATCATTGTTTTGGGGCGACTTACCATTTTTTCGACAAGATGTTATAAATATACCTGAAAAGATGCTTTTTCAACTCCACCAAATTACTATTTTTGCCCATGCACAACCAAGTACTTATTCTAGATTTTGGCTCTCAGTATACACAATTGATAGCACGCCGTGTTCGAGAACTAAATATTTACTCAGAAATTAAACCCTATAACAAACTACCTGAAGATTTATCAAAATTTCAGGCGGTCATTCTTTCAGGTTCTCCGTTTTCGGTCAGAGCGGAAGATGCTCCCCATCCGGATTTGTCGCAAATCAAGGGACAAAAACCATTATTGGCCATTTGTTATGGAGCGCAATATTTAGCTCATTTTAATGGTGGTAATGTAGCCCCATCGGCAACCCGCGAATATGGTAGGGCTAAATTGTCCGCAGTAAAAGAGAACGAAACGTTTCTTAAAAATATCCATTTGGACAGTCAAGTTTGGATGAGCCATAGTGATACCATAAAACAACTACCTGAAAATGGGGTTTTACTGGCAAGTACCCATGATGTTGAAAACGCGGCGTTTAGAATTGATGGTGAGGATACCTATGGCATTCAATTTCATCCTGAGGTGTATCATACCAAAGATGGTACGCAACTTTTAGAAAACTTTTTGGTGGATATTGCAAAGCTGAAGCAAGATTGGACTCCTGATGCTTTTGTGGAAACTACCGTCGCTGAGCTAAAAGAAAAAATAGGGGGTGATAAGGTCATTTTAGGGCTTTCTGGCGGTGTGGATTCTAGTGTTGCAGCCATGTTACTGCACAAAGCCATAGGAAAACAACTGCATTGTATTTTTGTAAATAATGGCTTGCTCAGAAAAAATGAGTATCCTCAGGTATTAGAGCAATATCAAGGAATGGGACTTAATGTAAAAGGGGTTGATGCTTCGGCACGTTTTTTGGATGCCCTAAAAGGGGAATCAGACCCAGAAGGAAAACGAAAAATAATAGGTAGGGTATTCATTGAGGTATTTGATGATGAATCACATCAAGTAGAAAATGCAACTTGGTTGGCTCAGGGTACTATTTACCCTGATAGAATTGAATCTGTTTCAGCAAGTGGAGGACCTTCTGCAGTGATAAAAAGCCATCACAATGTAGGCGGTCTACCAGATTATATGAAGTTAAAAATAGTGGAACCATTGCATCTCTTGTTTAAAGATGAGGTGAGAAGAGTAGGAAAGAATATGGGTATGGACCCTTCAATTTTGGGAAGGCATCCTTTTCCAGGCCCTGGTTTAGGTATTCGTATTTTAGGTGACATTACACCGGAAAAGGTTTCTATATTGCAAGAGGTAGATGCTATTTTTATTGAGGGTTTGAAAAAAAGTGGACTTTATGATACGGTTTGGCAGGCCGGAGCTATGCTTTTACCCGTAAATAGTGTAGGGGTGATGGGAGACGAACGTACTTATGAAAAGTGTGTCGCCCTCAGAGCGGTTGAAAGCACTGATGGTATGACGGCTGATTGGGTAAACCTGCCTTATGAGTTTTTGCAAAAAGTGTCTAACGATATTATCAATAAAGTCAAAGGGGTGAATAGGGTTGTTTACGATATATCTTCTAAACCACCTGCTACTATAGAATGGGAATAATGGAAGCCCTTTATGATCATTTTGCTAAATACTACCTGTGCCAATCAATGTAAACAGGGAAAAACGAAAAGATTGGTTAAAATATATAGAAATGAAAAGTCAGTTCGTAAGATATAATTTGATTGTTATTTTTTTGCTTGCCAGTTTCTTTGTTGTCGGACAGCAGAAATATACCACTCACGCAGTAAAGCAGGGGGAAACCTTAAACAGTATTGCAAAACAATACCGGGTCACACCGTATGCTATTCTCCAGCAAAATCCTGAAATAAAGAATTCTAACGAAATAAAACCCAATAGTATTCTAGTAATTCCAATTGGTGGCTTAGTTACGTTAGATAAGGATGGGAAAGAAGAAAAGGCCGAGGTTGAGAAATTAGAGCAAATTGAACCATTAGCATTTAAAAAACATCGTGTTCGTAAAAAAGAGACGTTGTTTAGTTTAACTCAAAAATATAATATTACTGAAGAGCAGATAAAACGTTACAATACGGATTTATACTCACAGCAATTAAAAAAGGGAATGGTTCTACAAATTCCAGAATACCCTGAGGTAATTGAAGAGGACGAGAGTGATATTGACTTTGAAACCTATACGGTACTGCCAAAAGAGACACGATGGAGTATTGCAAATAAATATAATATTACCATTGATAGTCTATTGCTTTTAAACCCTAAGCTGCCCAAAAACACAGCATACCTAGCTGTAGGGCAAGAATTGAAATTACCTAGGCCCAAGGGGGATAGTTTAGATGAACAAAAGGTCGTGCTTTTTGAATCTTTTACAGTGCCAAAAGCTATGGGACTTTTTCGAATTAGCCAGAATTATGGTATTGCCGTTGATTCGGTTATCAAATTGAATCCTGAGATAAATGAAATCGGAGGTTTAAGAGAAGGTATGGTGTTACGTTTGCCCAAAAAAAAACCTACTAGCGAACTGATTAACACGGATAATTATATTTTTTACCAAGTAAAACCAAAACAGAATATTTTCAGACTTACGCAAAACCTGCAAATTTCAAGAGACTCTTTGTTCAACTTGAATCCGGAACTTGAGAATGGGTTGAAAGCGGGAATGGTATTAAAACTTCCTAAGAGCAAAGCTGAAGGTTTAAAAGTGAAAAACGCATTGGTCATTGATAAGGTCAATTTACTTGATAGCATTAATATTGACAACAAACCAAAATTGGTTTTTCTGTTACCGTTTAGATTAGATCGAATTGATTTTAGCGATAAATCTAAGACGAAAAGTCAAGTAAAAGCCCGAAAGGATGTTCGTTATGCTATGGGCCTTTATACAGGAGCTTTAGTGGCATTGGATTCTATTAAAAAACTGGGGGTTTCTGTTGATGTTAGCGTTTTTGATACAGAGTTGAGCCTTGAAAGCCTTAAGGCTACTTTAACCAAGAATCCTTTAATGGGTTTTGATGCGGTAGTTGGGCCAGTAGCACCCAATCTTTTAAGTGAAGTATCTGTACAAGCAACAAACTATGGCGTGCCAGTAGTGGCGCCTTTAGCCTCAAAAAGTGATTTGAGCTTGAATAATGTGTTCTTCTCCGTTCCGAATGATGATATTTTGAGGCGGAATATACTTGATTACGTTAGTAAGCTTAGAAAAAATGAAAATATTCTTGTTATTGCTGATGCTAAACACCAAGAGGCAAAAGATTCTATACTGAATGTTTTTCCTATGGCCAGGGTAGCTAAAATGAGTAAAGATGGTTCATTGCACTTGATTGATTTTCAAACCATGCTTTCTGAAAAAGAAGAAAATTGGGTCTTTGTAGAAACAGACCAGCCTAATTTGATTGCGAGTATCAGTTCTATTTTGAATGCATCTATTGGGCCTGTCGAAGAAGGTGGTGATGTTAAGGTTAAAATGTTTACAACAAATTATAATGATGGTTTTGATGGTGACGCGATTTCAAGACCCCATTTATCAAACCTTCAGTTCACGTTTCCTTCATCATATCGCGAAGTAGGTAACGATGATTTTACCAGAGCTTATTTGAAAAAATTCGGCCATGCTCCAGACCGTTTTGCAGTTAGGGGCTTTGATTTGACTTTTGATTTGCTTTTAAAATTGGCTCATAAGAAAAACTTGTTTGAGACCACTAGCATCATTGGTACTACGGAATATAGCGGTAATCGTTTTGATTATTTAAACGATTGGAATTCTGGTTTTTTTAACCAAGCTTCCTATTTGATGCAATATGACGAATTGCGCATAAAACAAATTAAGATAGAATGACATCAAAAGTAACATACAACGGTGAATTACGGACTACTTGTATTCATTTGAAATCAGGTAATGAATTTATAACGGATGCCCCTGTAGACAATCATGGTCTGGGTCAGGCATTTTCACCGACCGATACTGTTGCCACAGGCTTGGCGAGCTGCATGTTGACCGTAATGGGTATCAAAGCAAATGATATGGAAGTCGATTTAGCTGGTACGTAAGCGGTTCTGACCAAAGAGATGTCTTCAAATCCACGTAGAATATCTAAAATTGAAGTTGTTTTTGAACTGCCAAAAAACACCTCTGCCAAGGATAGGATTATTCTAGAGCGAACAGCAAATACATGCCCAGTTCATCACAGCCTGCACCCCGATATCGAAAAAGTAATTACCTACCATTGGAAACAAGAATAAAAATCACATGTTGTTTATTTTTAATAAGCTTTTGTTCTTTTAGTCAAAAACTTGAAGAATCTATTTTGTGGAGTGCTGAAAAACGCTTGACATGGAAAGATTTTAAAGGGTCAATTCCACCTGATGCTGTTCCAGCGGCCACGACCGCTAGCGGAATTAGTTATAAGTATTCTGCAAATTTATTACATCATGAGGTACAACTTGATTATACGGTTGTCACCTATTTTTATCCCAATGAATCATGGTATAAGCCTGAAAGTTGTGACGAACTTATTTTAAGTCATGAACAATTGCATTTTGATATTTCAGAGTTATTTGCAAGAAAGATGCGGCTTATTCTCAGTAGAACGGTATTTACGGAAGATGTAAAAGCTGAAATAGGAAAAATCTATCAACAGCTTTTGAAAGAACTCTCAGACTTTCAAGAAAAGTACGATTGGGAAACTGATTTTTCAAGAAATAGAGAAGCACAGTTACAATGGAACGCAAGAATAGCAGAAGCCTTAGATGCCATTTCCGTAGAAGATTTAAAAGATTAATCTTCGGATAAAGAATTAAATTGATCTCTTTTGGTAGCGAACCAATTTTGCATAGTGTTTGGTGACTGCATTAAAGTCTTCATTTTATCTATGGCCTCAAGATGTAACTTGTTTTGTTTTTCAAACATGTCCATACCATGTTTTTTACTTAACGAGGCGATTTCCTCAAAAGTCTAAACACTAAATTTCATATCACAAGCTCCACCTAATTGATTGCAAGTCATGGTTTTCATGCTGTTTAATCTAAAAACAATTCATAAAATTTAAATATCGCATCTAATAAAG
Organism: uncultured Flavobacteriaceae bacterium; assembly: GCA_964353095.1. GTDB lineage: Bacteria > Bacteroidota > Bacteroidia > Flavobacteriales > Flavobacteriaceae > Croceitalea. Next base: position 7,355 of record CAYGUO010000133.1, read on the forward strand.
GCATCTTTTAAAGCTGCAATTTTATCATCCCAGGTAGGGATAAACTCTTGAGCAATATGCCCCTTAAAACCAGTTTTTGAAATAGCGTTGATAATAGCTGGATAATACAATTCTTGTGTCTCATCAATTTCATTGCGCCCAGGTACCCCTGCAGTATGATAATGCCCAAAGTAGGGATGGTAGTTCTGTATCGTTCTGATAATATCCCCTTCTTGAATTTGCATATGGTAAATATCAAAAAGTAGTTTAAAATTATCACTACCCAAGCGTTTACAAAGTTCTACACCCCAAAGTGAGCTATCACACATATAATCAGGATGATTCACTTGATTAAAGAGTTCCATTTGTATAATAACTCCGTGTTTTTCCGCTAAGGGCATAATTTGAGAAAGACCATCAACACAATTTTGAAGACCTACATAATCGTTCATGCCATTGCGGTTACCACTAAAACAAATAAGATTGGTATAGCCAGCTTCTGCAACTTTAGGAATGATATCAGAATAATTTTTAATGAGTTGTTCATGATATTTTGGATTGTTCCATCCCTCTGTTAGGCTTATTTCTGCCCCGTTGCACATGGTACAATGAATGTCATATTTTTTGAGTAAATCCCAATTTTCAGGTCCAATGAGATCAATAGCTTTTATGCCTAGATCATTTAATATCTTTAGAAAATCTTCTAAGGCGTAACTATCAAAGCACCATTGGCATACACTATGGTTCACATTGTTCTTTAATACGAATTCTTTGATCTTCTCTTTTGATTTTGCCAATCCAGACGTTGTAACGATACCTGCAGCTGCAACTGTGGAGGTTGTTATGAAATTTCTTCTTTTCATAATAATGTTTTAGTATCAAGAAAGATAGTACTTTAGAAAATTATATGGAAATAAGACCTGATAAACGAAAGCTAATAGAACTTGCTCATTATAAAATGCCTTTTGGTAAACATAAAGACTGGTATCTGGTTGATTTGCCTATTCCATATTTAGTGTGGTTTAAACAAAAGGGATTTCCAAATGGAAAATTGGGGGAATATCTTGAAACCACGCTAGATATAAAATCAAACGGCCTTGAACCTATAATTCGTAAGCTACGGAAAGAATTTCCCAAATAACCATTTTGACTTCTAGTGATTATTAGTACCTTTATGCCCCGTAATTACAGATACAATCATGTCACAAACCAAGTACATTTTTGTTACGGGAGGCGTAACATCT
>CAYGUO010000134.1:0-8528 GCA_964353095.1 uncultured Flavobacteriaceae bacterium
TCTAAATATTATTCCAATCATTGTATTCTTTATTTCAAGCTCATGTTTTTCACAAGCATATTTTTTAAAGCTTGATAAATTAAAAAATGATAATGTCGTTGACAGTAAATTCTATCACGAAAGTCATTGGGTAAAAATTAAGACCAATGATGGAAGAAAGTTAAAGGGCCCTTTTATCGTAAAAAACCAAAATATGGTTTCTGTTAATGGACAAGAGGTTGCCTTAGATAACATTTATAAAATCAGGTTTGACAATAAACATCTCACACCGGGTATTGCCTTGACCGTTGTAGGTGGTGCTGGGTTTTTAACAGGGCTATTTGCTAGTGCTGTGGAAGATATTTTCGTTGAGGACACAAACAATAATGCCGAAAATGCAACTTTTTTAGGCTTTGCTACAATGACCGCAGGAATTTTAGTTTTGGTCAAAAAGGATAAGTATCCAAAGAAAAAGAAATGGCAACTCTCAATACTTGAAAAATGAGCAGAAAAGACCTTCAAAATATAGCCCTAAAAACCCCAGAAGCCAAAAGCCAAAATGAAGGTTCTGGCTATAATTTCGCAGCGGGTATTCCCCCTTTTCTTCGTGGCCCCTATTCCACCATGTATGTCCGCCGACCCTGGACCATACGGCAATACGCGGGTTTTTCAACTGCTGAAGAAAGCAACGCTTTCTATAGAAGAAATTTGGAAGCAGGTCAAAAAGGCCTATCCGTTGCCTTTGATTTACCTACACATCGGGGTTATGATAGCGATAACGAACGTGTTGTTGGTGATGTCGGCAAAGCAGGAGTCGCCATTGATTCGGTAGAGGATATGAAAATTCTTTTTGACCAAATCCCCTTAGATAAAATGTCGGTTTCTATGACCATGAACGGTGCAGTATTGCCCATTATGGCCTTTTATATTGTTGCAGCCGAAGAACAAGGCGTTTCATTAGACCAACTTTCAGGCACTATACAGAATGATATTTTGAAAGAGTTTATGGTGCGTAATACCTATATCTACCCGCCAACACCATCTATCCAAATAATCGCCGATATTTTTGAGTATGCCAGTCAAAAAATGCCACGCTTTAATAGTATCAGTATTTCTGGTTATCACATGCATGAAGCGGGAGCACCAGCAGCTTTGGAAATAGCCTACACCCTAGCCGATGGTATTGAATACATAAAAACGGGTATCAAAGCAGGACTCAAAATAGATGACTTCGCGCCCAGGCTTTCTTTCTTTTGGGGAATTGGAATGAACCATTTTACTGAAATTGCCAAAATGCGAGCTGCCAGAATGCTTTGGACCAAATTGGTGAAACAATTTTATCCCCAGAACGAAAAATCATTGATGCTTCGAACCCATTCACAGACAAGTGGCTGGAGTTTAACGGAACAAGATCCGTTCAACAATGTTGCCCGCACTACTATTGAAGCTATGGCTGCAGCGTTTGGCGGTACCCAAAGCTTACATACCAATGCCTTGGATGAAGCCATTGCTTTGCCAACCGACTTTTCTGCACGTATTGCCAGAAACACGCAAATATTCTTGCAAAACGAAACAAAAATCACAAAAACGGTAGACCCTTGGGCGGGCAGCCATTACGTAGAATCGTTGACCGAGGCTATTGCCGAAGAAGCATGGAATCTCATTAACGAGGTGGAAGAATTGGGCGGAATGACAAAGGCCATTCAAGCCGGAATACCCAAACTTCGTATTGAAGAAGCTGCAGCAAAAAAACAAGCTAGATTAGATAGTGGTCAAGAAGTTTTGGTCGGCGTCAACAAATATGTTTTAGAAAATGAAGATGATCTTCAAATTCTAGAAGTAGACAATCAAAAAGTTCGCGAACAGCAAGTAAAAAGACTTTCTACCATAAAAAGCACAAGAAATACCTCAAAGGTATTGGAGGCCCTACAAAAGATTGAAATTGCAGCTGAATTAAAGATGAAAGACGAACCCAGTGAAAATTTACTAGCTTTAGCGGTGACAGCTGCACGTGAACGCGCCACACTAGGTGAGATTAGTGATGCCATGGAAAAGGCTTTTGGTCGATATCGTGCTCAAATACAATCTATAAGCGGCGTGTATTCTAAAGAAATAAAAGACGATAAGAGTTTTCAAAAAGCCAAACAGATGGCCGATGATTTTGCTGAAAATGAAGGCCGCCGCCCGCGTATTATGGTGGCAAAAATGGGGCAAGATGGTCATGACAGAGGGGCCAAAGTCGTTGCAACAGGCTACGCGGACCTAGGCTTTGATGTAGATATTGGGCCGCTATTTCAAACACCCGCTGAGGTGGCTAAACAAGCAGTTGAAAATGATGTGCACATTTTAGGAATCTCTTCCCTCGCTGGAGGGCATAAAACTTTGGTACCCGAAGTTATTAAGGAGCTTAAAAATTATAATAGAGAAGATATTATGGTGATTGTTGGTGGGGTCATTCCAAAACAAGATTATGGGTTTTTACATGAAAGCGGAGCTATTTCTGTATTTGGCCCTGGCACAAAAATTAGCGAAGCGGCCATAGAAATACTAGAAATATTGATGGATTAACCATAAGATTTCAATCAATCAAATGGCTTTGTTCAAACTTTAACCTTCCTTAACGCAAATAGTAATACTTATTCACTTTGTGTTAACAAAATACATTTTACGGCGTTGTAAATAATCGTATTTTTACCTCCTAACTTACTTGATAAATGGGCAAAATTATTGCTATTGCAAATCAAAAAGGAGGCGTTGGTAAAACAACAACTACAGTAAACTTAGCAGCATCTTTAGGTGTGCTAGAGAAAAAAGTACTTCTAATTGATGCGGACCCCCAAGCAAATGCCACATCTGGTCTAGGTGTTGATGTTGAAGGTGTTGAAAAAGGTACATATCAGTTGTTAGAGCATACTGCCAATGCTTTAGACACCATCGTAAAAACAGAATCTCCCAATGTAGACCTTATTCCCTCACATATTGACCTTGTCGCGATTGAAATTGAGTTAGTGGACAAAGAAAATAGGGAATATATGATGAAAGAGGCCATTACGGGTCTAAAAGAGCACTATGATTATATTTTAATCGATTGCGCACCCTCATTGGGCTTATTGACTTTAAATGCCTTAACGGCCGCCGATGCGGTTATAATTCCCATACAATGTGAATATTTTGCTTTGGAAGGATTAGGAAAATTATTGAATACCTTAAAAAGCGTTCAAAAAATACATAATCCTGATTTGGATATTGAAGGAATGCTATTGACCATGTATGATTCTCGCTTACGATTATCAAATCAAGTCGTAGAAGAGGTGAAAAAGCATTTCGCGGATATGGTGTTTGACACCATTATCCAACGCAATGTAAAACTCAGTGAAGCCCCAAGTTATGGCGAGAGTATTATAAAATATGATGCCAGTAGTAAAGGTGCTGCGAACTACCTGAACTTGGCAAACGAATTATTGCAAAAAAATAAGGAGACAGTATAAATGGCGAAGGCAACGAAAAAACAAGCGTTGGGCCGAGGGTTATCCGCGCTATTAAAAGACCCAGACAACGATATTCAATCAGTAGCCGATAAGAATGCTGATAAAGTTATTGGCAATGTTGTTGAACTAGAAATTGATTCTATTGAAATGAATCCTTTTCAACCGCGGTCCAATTTTAATGATGAGGCACTGGGGGAACTCGCTAGTTCTATTCGCGAATTAGGAATTATTCAACCGATAACCGTTAGAAAACTTGATTTTAATAAATTTCAATTAGTATCTGGGGAACGACGTTATCGCGCTTCAAAATTGGTTGGGTTGGCAACAATTCCCGCCTATATCAGAATTGCAAACGACCAAGAGTCGTTAGAGATGGCATTGGTTGAAAATATTCAACGTCAAGATCTTGACCCTATTGAAATTGCCCTTTCATATCAACGTTTGATTGATGAAATTCAGCTGACCCAAGAAAAGATGAGTGACAGGGTCGGCAAAAAACGTTCTACCATAACCAACTATTTAAGATTATTAAAGTTGGATCCCATTATTCAAACGGGCATGCGAGATGGGTTTTTAAGTATGGGCCACGGAAGAGCCTTGGTCAATGTAGAAAAGAAAAAAGACCAACTGAGCCTGTATGAGCAGATTTTAAGTAATAAGCTGTCCGTTCGCGAAACTGAGCACTTAGTAAAATCGTTACGAGAAGGAACTGAACCAAAAAGTACAAATCAAAAAGAATCAAAAGAGTTACCCGGATACATCTCAAAACATATTGATTCCATTAAAAAACATTTAGCCGTAAAGGTAGATGTATCTGCGTCTTCCACCGGAAAAGGAAAAATTGTAATTCCGTTTCATTCAAAAGAAGAATTTCAGCGACTTAAAAAAATATTATTAGGTGAGTAAAATCGGCATCCTCTTTTTTTGCTTTTTATGTATCTCCCAAGCTGTTCTTGCTCAAGAAGAAGAGGAAAAAGCTCCTATGCCCACAGAAAAAAAAACAGATTCCCTTGCTACGGAACTTGCCAATGAAGGACTGGTTTTTGAAGAGGTTGTTTATGAGCCCATAGAGATAGATCCTTTAGCACCAAGTAGGGCAGCCTTTTATTCGGCCTTGCTGCCCGGTCTAGGCCAAATTTACAATAAACGGTATTGGAAGGCACCTATTGTCTGGGGAGCTATTGGTATTGGCGTAGCCACATACGCCACAAATAACAAAGAATATAATAGATTTAGGAATGCCTTTAAAAGAAGGCGATTGGGCTTTTTTGATGATGAGTTTTACCCTCAAAACAATGGCACGATTATAGAAGGTGATCCCCGAGTAGAAAATTCATCTTTACAAGATGCACAAGAAGCTGCACAAGAACAACGTGATTTATCGTTACTGGTTACCATTGCCCTTTATGCCTTTAACGTTATAGATGCCAATGTTGATGCGCATTTAAAACAGTATAACGTTGACGAACGATTGGCTATTGATATCAAACCTTATATGGATTTGAACCCAATAGATGCGAATCTTAACTACGGACTAGCTCTGGTCGTAAAATTCTAGACGATGAACATTGCACTATTTGGATACGGAAAAATGGGTAAAATGCTAGAAAAATTAGCATTACAACGTGGTCATACCATAGTGGCTAAAATAGATGTGGATACAACAAATGTTGATTTTTCAGTTTTTGATGTGGCTATAGATTTTAGCACGCCCGATGCTGCCTTCAAAAATATTTCAGATTGTTTTTCGCATGGGGTTCCCGTAATATCTGGCACTACTGGATGGCTTGCTAACTATGACAATGCCCTAGCCCTTTGTGAGCAAAAAAAGGGTGCCTTTATCTATGCCTCTAACTTTAGCTTGGGAGTGAATATATTTTTTGAATTAAACGAGCAACTGGCCAAGATGGTTGCCAATTTAGAACAGTACAAAGTTGGTTTAGAAGAAATACATCATACCCAAAAGCTCGATGCCCCTAGCGGAACGGCGATTACTTTGGCGGAAGGAATCATCAAAAACTCTGTATATTCGAGTTGGAAAATGGACGAAGCTAACACCACGGAAATACCAATTACCGCAAAAAGAACAGGTAATACACCTGGTACCCATGCCATTAGCTATGAAAGTGAGGTAGACACCATTGAAATTAAACATACGGCACACAATAGAGAAGGATTTGCATTGGGTGCCATCATAGCGGCAGAATGGATTAAAGGTAAAACAGGCGTGTTTTCTATGAAAGATGTGTTAAATCTAAAGTAAAGCGTAACAAAGACGATATAGTGCAGTCTAAGAAAGAAAGATATTTATGAACGGTACCCAGTGGATCATTTTTATTCTAATTGTTCAGGTCATCCATTTTTTAGGAACATGGAAACTATATGTTAAAGCAGGAAGAAAAGCATGGGAAGCCGCTATCCCTATTTATAACGGTATCGTTTTAATGCAAATTATCAATAGACCAAAGTGGTGGGTTTTACTGTTGTTTATTCCTATTATCAATCTTTTGATGTTTCCGGTAGTATGGGTTGAGACCATCAGGAGTTTTGGCAAAAACAAACTTTTAGATACGTGGTTGGTCATTTTAACCCTTGGTTTTTATACGTATTACATTAATTATGGTGAAGACGTCACTTATATTGAAGATCGGGACTTAAAACCACGCTCGGGACTAGGAGAATGGCTGAGTTCCATAGTATTTGCCATTGTTGCAGCTACTTTGGTACATACCTATTTTATCCAACCCTATGTCATACCCACTGGTTCATTGGAGCGTACCCTCCGTGTTGGAGATTTTTTGTTTGTTAGTAAGTTTCATTTTGGTGCAAGAACACCAATGACCGCCATTGCTGCGCCTATGGTTCATGACACCATTCCTATTCTAAATAAAAAATCATATCTGAATAAACCTCAAATTCCATATTTCAGATTACCAGGATTTCAAACTCCCCAAAAAAATGACATTGTAGTATTCAGTTGGCCAGCAGATACGGTACAGCAATTTTTTGTAAAATCTGAAGGAGTAGAAAAACCGATAGACAAAAAATCGAACTACGTTAAACGATGTGTGGGTACTCCGGGCGACTCACTGGCAGTAGTAGATGGCTATGTTCATATTAATGGCAAACGACTTCAATTATCAGATCGGGCAAAAGTCATGAACGACTACACCATCTATGCTAAAAAGGGCGTTTCAAGCCGATTATTGCGTGAAGTAGATGCTTCGGATTATTACAGAAAATATATTCCTAACAATCTTTCTCAAACACAATTGGATCAATTAAGAGCAAATGGCGTTTCCGTTGGTGCCGATCAAAGTGGAAAACCGTTTATAGTAACTGATAAAACTGGCTTACCTATTGAATTGATAAGGGCATTACGGCTTGACCTAAAAGAAGAATCCCCCAGGGAAAGAGTTGCCAATTTAACCGATGAGATGGTTGAAACGCTCCGAAAAGATGCTTCTATTGATTCTGTTATCATGAAAGTGATTCCTAAGGGAGAACCCGGAATAAATGTATTTCCGCAGAGTCCCTATTACCGTTGGAACGTAGATAATTTTGGTCCTATTTACATCCCCAAAGCAGGGAGTACGGTAGAAATCAATAAAAAGACCATTCCGCTGTACAAAAAAATCATCCGTGATTACGAACATAATGAGGTCAAAGTAGAAGCAAATAGGGTATTAATCAATGGTAAAGAAGCTACCTCGTATACCTTTAAACAAGATTACTATTGGATGATGGGTGATAACCGCGATCATTCAGAAGATAGTCGTGCATGGGGTTATGTGGCCGAAGATCATATTGTAGGCAAACCCGTATTCATTTGGTTGAGTTTTGACAACTTTCAAGATGGTATTAAGTTTAATGAAAAAATGAGATGGGACCGCGTTTTTACTACCGTTGGTGGTAGCGGTGAACCAGTTTCTTATTTCAAATATTTTTTAATTGTATTGGCAGGTTATTTTGTTTTTGACTTTTTTAGAAAGAAACGAAAAGCAAAAACATCTTGATAAAAGCTTAAATTGAAAGCACTCTTGCATCCTTCATACTTTCCAAATATAGCAACGCTAGTTGTTATTTCGAATCATGAAGTGATATGGGAGACCCAAGATAATTATCAAAAACAAACCTATAGAAACCGAAGTCATATCTGTACCGATAATGGAAGGCATACCCTTACCATTCCCATAAAACATGTTGGCAGGGATAATGGCAGGCAAAAATATAAAGATGTTGGTATTGACAACAACTACAAATGGCAACAACAACATTGGAGAACGCTGCAAACTGCTTACCGATCCACGGCCTTTTTTGAATTTTATGAAGATGAACTAGCACCATTATTTCTTAAAGAATATAAATTTTTAATGGACTTCAATTTTGATACGATTAAATTTTTATCCTCTAGTATCGGTTTGAAATCTGCTGATAAAAAAACAGTTTTGTACGAGCAAAATCCGAGTGATTCCGTAGATGCCCGTTTTTTAATTCAGGCGAAGAATATGTTGGACTATAAAAACACCCCGTATTATCAATTATTTGAAGACCGAAATGGTTTTATAAGAAATACGAATGGTCTTGACCTACTATTCAACGAAGGTCCAAATACGCTCACATATTTAAAAGAACAGCATACAGCCTTTTTACATGTTTAGGGAATTCGTTCATTATGGCATCCATTTTATAGGCCCCATCTTAATAGGCCTTTTGTTTTTTAAAAGCCAGAAATTAAAAGTGATTCTAATTCTTTTAGCAGGTATTTTAATAGATATCGACCACTTATGGGCGAATCCTATCTTTGACCCTAACCGTTGCAGTATTGCTTTTCATCCCCTACATACTTATTGGGCAATAATACTATATATCGCACTAGTAATACCTAAAAAAACAAGGCTTATTGGCTTGGCGTTTAGCCTTCATATTTTTGCTGATGCGGTAGATTGTCTATTCCTTAGATTTTAATTTTAAAGTCGCCATTACAGGGTAATGGTCAGAATATTTGACGTCATAATTGGTATGCGAGGTTACTTCAAAATGTTCATCTGCCATGATATA
>CAYGUO010000135.1:0-8488 GCA_964353095.1 uncultured Flavobacteriaceae bacterium
AATTGGCGTCGCGAACTTTGAGCATCAATTTATTTACCGAACATTCTCCTTCTTCTGGGCAATCATCACATTTTTCATAAAAATTTAAGCTGACACATGGCACCATGGCTATCGGGCCTTCTAAAACGCGCATAACACTAGTCATTTGAATAGCTGCTGGCTCTTTTATGAGGTAATATCCCCCACCCTTGCCCTTCTTTGACCCCAAAAAACCATTTCTTCTTAGCGTTAGCAAAATACTTTCTAAAAATTTTTGTGAAATATTTTTTTGCTCTGCAATTAAAGCGATTTGAACAGGTTCCCGATTGGGTCGTGATGCCAAGAAAGTCAAAGCTTTTAATCCGTATTTTGTCTTTTTGGAGAGCATGTGGCTAAGATAGCGAAATTTGACAAGCGTCTAATATTATTTTACCTTTCGAATAATTAAGAACTTTAACTAAACCTATCACAAATGCAAACACTAAAAACCGTCTTGATTGTAGTGTTTTTTCTTCTGAACATTGTATCCTGTAAAGAAAAAAAAGATTTTAAAGCTGAAACGGAAATTGACAATACCATTGACGAAGAAAGTAAACTAGGCGGATTAGCTCTTTATACAGTTCGTGATGCCATGGGCGAAGATGCAAAAGCCACTTTAAAAACCGTTGCAGAAGTAGGTTACAAAAATATTGAAGCAGCAGGATATAAAGAGGGCAAATACTACAATATGGCCCCCGCTGACTTTAAATTATATTTACAAGAATTGAATTTAAAGGCTATTAGCACTCACCAAAGCAGCGTTACCCTTGAAAATGCAGAAACTGAAATGGCAGCGGCAAAAGCAGCTGGTTTTGAATATTTTGTAGTACCAATTCCTCCAATGGGTTTATTTAATTATGATAGTTCTACGAATACCATGAGTATGACCGGTGGTGCAGAAAACCTTGCTCGTATTCTTGATGAACTGGGAAAAAAAGCCGATGCGGCAGGACTCAAATTATTATACCACAATCATGACTTTGAATTTGTAGAAGATGAAGATGGCATCGTACCTATTGATTATTTATTGGAAAACTGCGACCCAAAATATGTAAATTTTCAAATGGATTTATTTTGGGTAACCAAAGCCGGGGCAGACCCTATAGCCTATTTTGAAAAATATCCTGGCCGTTTTAAAATATGGCATGTGAAAGATATGGATGAGGAAGGTAAATTTGCCCCTGTCGGCAATGGCACCATTGACTTCGCCCGAATTCTTGCTGGAAAAGAAAAATCAGGAATGGAATATTATATGGTTGAGCAGGACAAGACTTTTAACATGGAACCTTTAGAAGCTATCAAAGTTAGTCATAAGGGTATTCAAGAGATTGGTTTTAAGTAAGTAACACTTTAATTGGAAGCCATTCTAAAATAAATATCTCTCTGCAACTGCTCCTACGGCTAGGTTCGTCCAGATTAAGAAAATAGTGAGTACTATTTTAATCCAAACCGAAATAGATATATTCAACTTATTTTTTAGGAATTGACCAAAGGGCGCGTAAAAGAGGAAAGAAATAAGTATCATGAAAACACCAAAATCAGCATCATTACCATAAAAAATATTAATAAAACCCAACGTGCCCATTGATTAGCCCAAAGCCCATCTGAAAAATTGCTTATCATAATTACTAACCAAATAAATGGATTTTAGGACAGCGCCTGTTTAATATCAGCGATGATATCCTCAATATGCTCCAAGCCCACGGAAACACGAACCATTCCGTCCGTAATACCAGAACCTAAACGTTCTTCTTTAGTTAATTTACTATGTGTTGTAGATGCTGGATGCGTCACAATACTTCTAGAATCACCAAGATTGGCAGAAAGCGATAATAACTTTATACCATCAAAAAATTGCTGACCGGCTTTCAGACCACCTTTTACTTCAAAAGCTACCACACAGCCACCAGCCTTCATTTGTTTTTTAGCGATTTCATGTTTAGGATGTGATTTTAAAAAAGGATATTTCACCCAATTTACTTTTTCATGCCCCTCTAGAAATTCTGCTAATTTCAATGCATTTTCACAATGCCTATCAACCCGTATCGCCAACGTTTCCAAACTCTTTGAAAGTACCCATGCGTTAAAGGGTGAAAGTGCAGGACCCGTTATTCTTGCAAAACGATAAATCTTATCAATTAAAGCTGCGTCACCTACTGTAATGCCTGCCAACACCCGCCCTTGACCGTCCATTAATTTTGTGCCAGAATGAATGACCAAATCAGCTCCAAACTTTATGGGCTGTTGTAAATAAGGAGATGCAAAGCAGTTGTCAATTACCAATATCAAATTATGCTTTTTGGCAATTTTACCCAAAGCTTCTAAATCCAAAACATCTACACCAGGATTGGTTGGTGATTCTGCATAAATCAGTTTGGTTTTTGGGGTGATTAAACCTTCAATGGTCTCAAAATCGTCAATATTGAAATAGCTATGTGAAATATTCCATTTTGGAAAAAAAGTATTGAAAAGTGAATGTGTAGACCCAAAAATATTTCCTGCGGATACAATATGGTCTCCACTATCCAATAAGGCTGCCAAGGTTGAAAATACAGCAGCCATGCCGGATGCAAAAGCAAACCCCGTATCAGCGCCTTCCATCTGACATACTTTTTCAACAAATTCGGAAGTATTTGGATTAGAGTAGCGTGAATAGACATTTCGCTCCTTTTCTTCAGCAAAGGAAGCCCGCATATCTTCCGCATCTTCAAATACATAGCTAGAGGTCAGAAACAAGGGACTAGAATGTTCTAAATATTGGGTTCGCTCCAATTGACTTCGTATTGCGTTGGTTTCGAATTGGTGTGGGTTGTTATTCTTCATTGTTTTAAGTAGGTGCCTGAACGGAGTCGAAGGCATACCTGTTTATTATTTTCATTGTTACAATTTCATTTCGACTGCGCTCAATGACCGCATTTCGACTGGGTGCCTGAGCGGAGTCGAAGGCACTATTCCTTAGTCTCTTTAAAAAATCTAAAATGCGTTTCGTTCTGACATTCTGCTAGATTGGGAAGAACACCAAATTCTCCATTAATCAATGCTTCTTTTTTTACTCTTGACCATCCTTGTATTTGTTTTTCCCTTTCAAAAGCGGAAGCAATATTTAAATATTCTTCTGCATAAACCAACTTGACAGGTAGTCTTTTTTTGGTATGATTAGCTCCTCTTCCGTCTTGATGTTCTTGAATTCTTTTATCTAAATCTATGGTACTACCCGTATAATAACTACCATCAGAACATTGCAAAATATAGACATATCCTTTCATATTTTCAACCTATTATGGCTTCGACTCCGCTCAGCCACCAAAATACGACTCCGCTCAGCCACCAAAATACGACTCCGCTCAGCCACCAAAAAAATATCTCCTTTATCTTTTTGTCTGTTTCCCTTTGTCCCTGTCTCCTGTCTCCTGTCTCCTGTCTCCTGTCTCCTGTCTCAAAAATCACAACTTCTGCGCAATTCTTAAAATATCACCAAAAACGCCCCTAGCAGTAACTTCAGCACCTGCGCCTGCACCTTGAATAACCAATGGTTTTTCTCCATAAGATTCCGTAAAAATTTCAATTATGGAATCTGCTCCCGATACTTGACCTAAAGCACTGGACTTTGGCACTGAAACCAATTTTACGTCTAAAATTCCCTTTTCTTTTTGCAAATCGCCATGCAAATCACCTAAATAACTAAGCACATGATTTGGTTGTTGGTCTTTTTTAATGGTTTCAAATTTTTCATCCAACAAACTCAGTTTTTTGATGAAATCCTTCTTTTCAAGGCTTGCCAGGTCTTCAGGAATTAAATTTTGAATCGTTATATCGCCAAACTCATTGCTCAAATCAAGTTCACGCGCCAGAATAAGCAATTTTCGCCCTACATCATTACCAGATAAATCTTCCCTAGGGTCCGGCTCTGTAAACCCTTTTTCAAGAGCTTCTAAGACAATCTCAGAAAATGATTTATTTGATTCTGAAAACACGTTAAAGATATAACTCAACGAACCCGAAAATATCCCCTTTATCCGTGTAATATTTTCGCCAGAAAGATGCAATAGTTTTATGGTATCTATTAAAGGTAAGCCTGCGCCAACATTAGTTTCATAACGATACTCCTTCTGATGTTTCTTTAAATTTTCACGTACTAATTTGTAGTAATCAAAATCTAAGGTATTTGCTATTTTATTGGAAGAGACCAAATCAAATCCGGCTTCAATCAATTCAAAATAATGATTCACAAAATCGCTACTTGCAGTATTATCAATAGCAATCACATTTTCTAAATGGTGTTGGTTTGAAAAAGCAATCACATCATTTACGTTAGCTATTTTTCCCTCGTCTTGTACACGTTCTTTCCAGTCGGTTCCAATGCCTTTCTTATCAAAAAGCACTTTTTTTGAATTGGCTATTGCAAAAACATTCAACTGAATCCCTTTATTCTTATTAATCTCTTCCGCAGATTTAAAAATTTGATTCAATAAAGTACCCCCTACCGTACCATGCCCAAAAATGGCCAAATTCACTTTTTTAGAAACACCAAATAATTGACCGTGCACCACATTTAATGCCTTGTTCAAATCTGATTTATGCAAAACCAAACTTACATTTTTACCTGAAACGGTATTGTTGAACAATAGCGGTACAATTTTGTTCTTTATCAAGGCATTATAGGGTTTGTGAAACGAACTTAAATCTTGCCCTACAATAGAGATAATAGCAACCTCTTTTATAATAGAAATGGTGTTTACATCTTTGGTGGAATAATCAGAAGAAAATTCATCTTGTAATGCATTTTTAGCCTCTAATGCCCTTTTTGTTTCTACTACCAGACCAATACCCCTTTCGGATGAACCTTGGGAAATGATTCCTACATTAATATTTAGCCTGCCCATGGTATTAAAAATACGGGCATCAACGCCTACTTTGCCCAACAACCCGCGACCTTCTAGATTAAGCAGGGATACATTTTCAATTACGGAAAGGGACTTAATGCCTTTTTCATCCGTTTTTGCACTAATAAGGGTACCCTTAGATTCAGGATTAAAGGTGTTCAAAATTCTTAAAGGAATGTTCTTTTCTATCAGCGGAATTATGGTTTTAGCATGTAAAATGGTTGCTCCAAAATTTGCCAACTCATTGGCCTCGGCATAAGAGAGGTTTTTAATAATACTGGCATCTTCAACCAATTTGGGGTCTGCCGTATAAACGCCATCTACATGCGTATAATTGAGTACCTCTTCTGCGTCCAGAAAATTCGCCAACAAAGCGGCAGTGTAATTGCTTCCATTTCTGCCCAAAGTTGTAGTTTCGCCTTTCTCATTTGAGGCAATAAAACCTGTAAAAATTGGTACCACATCCACAGCTAAAGCAGCTACTCTTTGGATGATATTTACTTTAGAAATACGCTCATCAACCTTTGCATTGCCAAATTCACTATTCGTTTTCACCAAAGTACGGGTATCCATAAATTCAGCTTTCACTCCCCTATCTTGCAACAGTTTCGTGACTAGTTTGGCAGAAACTAATTCGCCCAACGCCAATACCTCATCTTTTGTTTTTAGGGAGTAATCGCCAATCAGGGAAACTCCTTCCAGTTTTTTTGAAACGCGCTTCAGTTCTTGTGAAATATCAAAGTCCTGATACTTTTCGGACTGGTACGCTTCAAAATCGGTAATCTTAGTTTGAATATCATCACCGCCGACTGCATTTTGCAAGAGTTCTTCAAGTTCATCAGTAGCTTTTGCCCTTGCAGAAAGCACTACGGCAATAGGCTCACCCGATTTTACTTTGCCTGTGATGATATCTAAAACACGCTCCAAGCCTTCTCCATTGGCCAAAGACTTCCCGCCAAATTTTAAAATCTTCAAGCCTTTGACTTGGTTTTCTTTTGGAAAAATGTCTTTCAACAAGCCTTCCAACTGCTGAAACTCCATCAAAAATGCATCGTGGCCATGAACAGATTGCACCTCGCCATAGGTTACATTACTATTGGCTTGAGCGAGTTGTTTAAAGGTCTCTTTGTTCTCCTCTGCCGTAAAGAACAAATCTGAATTTACCCCAATAATATGGATTTTAATATCACTTTGTTGAATGGTATCAAAGGCGTTTTCATCGCTACGGGTAATATCAATTGTTTTGAGCAATTGGTTCATCAGTTTGTATGCCGATAACTGAAACCGTTCTTGTAATTTTTGCCCGTGGTGCATTAACCAGCTTTCTACGTTAAACACCTGCAACTCCTCATTTGTGCTACGTTTAAAACGTGCTTTAAAAGACTCTGGCGTGCGATAGCATAACATGGCATGCATACGGGCATCATGCACGGGTTGTTTAGAATTCACCAAAAACTGTTCTTGAATCTGGCAGTTTGCGATTAACCAGTCCGTAGATTTCCAATCCGATGCAACAGGTATTAAATGAGTCGTTACCGTTGGATTTTGTGCTACCATTTCCCATGCAATTCCCCCACCCAAGGATCCCCCAATGAGGGCAAATAATTTTTCAATTTCAAGAAGTTTTAAGCCTTCCAAAAAAATTGAAGCAATATCACCGGCCACAAAATTTTTATACGCATCAATAACAAAACCATCATACCCATTACCTGGAATATTAAAGGCAAGTACCGTATACTTTTTAGTGTCAATACACTTTCCCGCGCCAATTAAATCAGTCCACCAGCCATCTTTTCCAGCTACATTTGAGTTGCCTGTCAAGGCATGATTGACCAAAACTATAGGTGCGGAATGCAGTGGCCTGCCAAAAAACTCATAGGATAATTGAATATCTTGTCCATGGCCATTCTGCGTTATAAAATCTTTAATTTCAAGTTTATGGAGCATGTGAACACTTTTGCGGCTACTTGAG
This sequence comes from uncultured Flavobacteriaceae bacterium, assembly GCA_964353095.1. GTDB lineage: Bacteria > Bacteroidota > Bacteroidia > Flavobacteriales > Flavobacteriaceae > Croceitalea. The sequence goes on from CAYGUO010000135.1 coordinate 6,874, forward strand.
CGGAGTCAACAACTCTTTTGAGTAGGTAAACCCCGCTTATAGTAACAGAAATTTAAACTAAAACTGTTTTGTCAATAGTTGCAAAAGCAGCCTCTAAATCAGCAGTTAGATCATTGATATCTTCTAGGCCAACGGAAAGACGAATCAAATCTTTGGTAACACCTGTAGCTTCTTGAGAAGCATCATCCAATTGTTGGTGTGTTGTACTCGCTGGGTGAATAATTAAAGATTTACTATCTCCAATATTTGCTAAGAGTGAGAATAATTTGGTGTTATCTGCAATTTTTTTAGCAGAATCATAACCTCCTTTAACCCCAAATGTAACAATTCCGCTTTGCCCTTTTGGCAAATAGGCATCTGATAAGGGCTTGTATTTACTAGTGGTCAAGCCTGGATAGTTGACCCATTGCACCTCTTCACGGCCTTGTAACCATTTGGCCAGCTCTAAGGCATTCTGGCTATGTTTTTGAATACGAACTTCCAACGTTTCCAAGCCTTGTATGATTTGAAACGCGTTAAAAGGACTCAACGCAGCACCATAATCACGTAAGCCCTCTATTCTAACTTTGGCAATAAAAGCTGCTGCACCCAAAGCGTCATGGTATACCAAACCATGGTAACCTGCAGAGGGTTCCGTAAATTCTGGAAATTTACCATTAGACCAATCAAAGGTACCCGCATCAATAATTGCACCACCTAAAGCAGTACCATTTCCATTAATGAACTTGGTCAACGAATGGATGACAATATTTGCACCATGCTCGATAGGATTTAGCAAAGCTGGTGTCGCGACCGTATTATCAACAATAAAAGGGACTTTTGCTTTTTTGGCTTCAGATGAAATTGCTTTTAAATCCAACACATCCAGTTTCGGATTTCCCAAAGATTCTACAAAAATAGCCCTAGTATTTTCTTGTACGGCATCACCAAAATTTGAGGGTTCATCAGGGTCTACGAACGTTGTGGTGATTCCCAATCGCGGTAAGGTTACACTCAATAAATTATACGTGCCGCCATATAAACTACTTGAAGCGACAATATGGTCTCCTGCTTTTAAAAGCACCAAAAGGGTCGTGCTGATAGCGGCAGTACCTGAAGCGGTTACCACAGAAGCGATTCCGCCTTCTAAGGCCGCTAAGCGTTGTTCCAAGACATCGTTGGTAGGATTATTTAACCTGGTATAGATGAACCCCGGAACCGATAAATTAAATCGGCCAGCAGCGTCATCAGAATCATTGAAAACGTAAGCTGTACTTTGATAAAGCGGCACTGCTCTTGTGCCACCGTTTGCTGCTACGTCATGCCCTGCATGTAAGGCGTTTGTTGAAAATTTTTGATCACTCATGATTTTTAGTTTTTAATAATTAAAAAAAAATTAAAAGCCAAACCCCTAATCTGCCGACATTGCAGTTGGGTAAAATCAAAAAGTTATAAGAAAGCGAAAAATTGCAGAAAGCAATTGGTTTTTCGTTATCTGCCAGCAATTGAATGACTTCAATGCTGATAGAATTTAGCACCTTCTTTGCATGGAGCAAAGGGTTGCTAAGGCTTCAAAGGGTCTAATCCCTCCACCTTTCTTGATAACTATTCAATACGTGTTTGAACTTTAAGAATG
>CAYGUO010000136.1:0-8391 GCA_964353095.1 uncultured Flavobacteriaceae bacterium
TAAATTTCTATGTTTGAACTTTAATTCAACCAATTTGGCTTATTGAAACAACCTTACTAATTGGTAATAGTGACTTTTACAAATCCTTTAAGCGTTTTTAATACCCAAAAAGCATCATTAGTGTTTTACATTTTTTTCATACAATGCAATCCATTCATCCACGGTCATTTTTTGACAAAGTTCAGCTATCAAGTCGTAAGGAATAGTTTCTATTTTTTTGAATCGGACACAACTTTTACCCATATCTAATTTTGTTTTTATGTGTTTTGGATACTCGGCAACAAACCAGTCCAGTAAGTTCTTATCAGCATAAATACCCGAATGGTATAAAGCCACAAAATTCTTTTGGGAGGCTATATTGATGAAAGGAAGCGGTAGTTTAGGATCGCAATGGTAGCCATCAGGATAAAGTTCATGAGGAACAACAAACCCGATCATCTTATAATTAATGCATTCTAAGAATCCTTTGGGGAGATTAGTTTTTATGGTGTCCCTTAATTTAGAAACGGCAACTTTACGTTCTTCAGGTAGTTTTGAAATGTATTCGTCAGCAGTTTTTGCGTCTATGGTCATGGTTGTTTATTTGCGTTGCAGCATTAAAGCCGAAATCAATGAAATGATAAACCCGATAACAAAGACCGTCATACCCATAATTAAAAAGGTAAATATTGGATTGCTAAAGGTCGATTTTTGTTCTTCAAGTAGTTTGGCCTGAACATCAAATTCCTCGGCTGATAAGGTTGTTCGCATTTGTTCTATGGAACGAGCATAATATTCATCCATAAAATCTGGATTCAAGAATTCAACATAAATCACATCTAAAATCCCAAAAACTACGGCTACTATTATACTTATTAATAGACCTAGTACGAGTGCACTTTTAAAACTTACAGCACCGTTATTCTCTTCATCTCTAAAGTGTTTAATACCGAAAAACACAAAGCTCAATGATACCACCATTGCGGCGTAACCAATGATTTCTTGTACAGTAAAACTTTGTTCTGCCGCTAAATACCAAGCAGCTAAGAATAATACACAAATAGTAATGGCCCCATAAAGCCCGTACCGTAAACCAATTTTTTTCATTTTGTCTGTTTTAAGTTGAGCTCAAAACTACCTAGATGGTCCAAAATCGAATTCATACTAAAGTACTAAAATGCTGGTAATTTGGTAGTAAAGTGCTTTAATGCCTTAAAATTTTGAATGTTTTGGCCTTCTGAATCGCATGGGTTCTGCGTTTCGCATCTAATTTTACAAATAGGTTGGAGGCATGGGTTTTAACGGTGCTTTCAGAGACAAAAAGTTGCTCGCCTATTTCCTTATTTGAAAGACCTTTTGATATATATGTTAGAACTTGGTATTCACGATCACTGATACCCAATTCTTTGATTTTTTCGAGGTCAAGATCTTCTGTTTCTTTAGGGGCAGATTTAGTGCTCTTTTTATTTAAATAAAATCCGATACCTAAAAATACAATAGCCACCAAGGCAATTATAAATTCGATTGAGGTATTGTCCGATAAATAAGAATATTTGCTTAGTTGAAAGAAAACAAGCAGGGCAATTATTAAAGCGGAAAAGCTAAAAACGGTCTTTTTCACCCCTTAAAGTTAGCAAAATTCTGCTTTGATTTTGTCGACAATCGTTTGTGCCAATTTTTCATGACTTTCAATCGTCCAACCAGCTACATGAGGTGTCAGTAAAACATTGTCAGCTTTTCTTAAGTATTTAAAGGGCTTTGGTTTATTGATAAAGAAGTCTCCAAAATCAAAAGATTTTTTTTCGTATTCCAGCACATCCAATCCCGCTCCAAGAATTTTGCCAGATTTTAACGCTTTCACTAAGTCTTCGGTTACTACACATTTGCCGCGGGCGGTATTCAATAACCAAAAAGGTTTTTGAAAGGTGTTTATAAATTCGGTACGCATCATTCCCATGGTCAATGTTGTCTGCGGAACATGCAAACTAATGATATCAGCTTTTTGTTGCAGTTCAAGAATACCTACTTGTCTGGCATGGTCATCACCTACACCACCGATGATATCATAACAAATAACCTCTACATCAAAGCCTTGAAGTTTTTTTGCAAAAGCCTTGCCCATATTTCCATAACCGATTATTCCGACTGTTTTACCATCCAATTCTACGCCACGGTTACCTTCTCGGTCCCAAACACCCTTACGAACTTCTTTATGGGCTTTGTTCAATTTATTGAATAAACTTAACAACATACCCAAGGTATGTTCGCCAACCGCGTTGCGGTTACCTTCTGGTGCAGAAGCTAAAAATACTCCCTTTTCTTGGGCGTAATTGGTATCAATGTTTTCCAATCCTGCGCCAACGCGCCCAATAAATTTGAGCTTGGTGGCTTTATCTAAAAAATGGGCGTCAATAGGAAACCTACTACGAATCACTATACCGTCATATAAGTGAATTTTTTTTTCAATTTCTTCTTTGGATGAGGAATAATCTTCATGGTTTTCAAAACCAAGTTCAGCAAACTGATTTAGTAGTAATTCATGATTGGTGTCAAGGTGCAGTATTTTCATAAATCCAAATATACAACACGGTTATATTTTTGGATAGTGGTTTTGGGTCATTTCATGCGATATATTTCCAGTATGTGCCGTATTTTGTTTTTCAAAAAGCAATAGATGCACTTCTTCTCCATCTTTAGTAGAGGGGCAGTGTTCCACTCCTTTAGGCACCACGATGAGCTCACCTTGCTTTACCACTTCCGTTCTATCGCGAAACTTCATATACAGCGTGCCTTTCAATACTTGAAAAAGCTCATCTTCATTGTCGTGGGAATGCCAGACAAATTCTCCTTGTATTTTAGCTAGAATGACTTGCATGTCATCAACAGTTGCTATTTGGTGCGGATGCCATTGTTTGTGAAAAAGGGAATGTTTTTCTTTTAGGTTGATAGGTTTCATTTTAGCCTTTATTAATTATTTCTAAAGCTTTTTCAAGCACTTCATCTCTTCCTTCTTTGATGCCTTTTATGGTCGGTAGTACTTCTACATCAGGCACAATACCAATCCGTTGTGTTTCTGAACCGTCCGGATAATGAACCCCAATACCAGAAATCATGGAACTCATTCCGCCGGGAAGTGTTAAACGTGATACATTACCATCTGCACCAGCCGTTGTGCTGCCAATTATGGTGCAATTGGGCGAGGCTCTAAAGGCCATTGCTGTGTATTCGGCTTGACTTTGGGATAGCTCATTGACCAACACTACTAATTTCCCTTTATACTGTTTTCCCCTTGGAGGAATTTTAACCCCATTATCTAAAATGAACTCCCCTGGCGTTTTAGGATTGACCGAAGTAAATCTGGCAAAAGGAGTGAATTTGTCAATGAAATATTGACCTAAGGCAAACGGCACAAAATAAGATGGGTAATTTCTGATATCAATAACAATTCCTTTTGCATCAATAAACTCTTTTTTAATGAGAGGAATATCTGATTCTTTAATGATTTGAAGGGTAATATATCCGATATCCTTGTTTATCCAATGATACGAAGCCTTGTCTTTAATTCTCTTGTACCAACGGTAGGTGTTCAGTTTTTCTCTTTGATAGAGTTCTAATTGATGTGTTTTTTCTATCCCGTCTTGCTTAAAAGTGATTGTGATGACGCTGTCTTGCGACCGAAGTAAATTTTCGCCAATATCCCGTAATCGTGTGGGTTGATTTGATGCAGGGTAGTACCGATTACGCTCGTCAACAATTTGATTGATAGGCTTACCATTGACTGCCGTAATAACATCGCCTACTTTAATTTTCGATATTTCTTGAAGTTCCGGATTGTAATAATCGGTTACTACTGGTTGATTTTCCCTAAAGCGGATATGAAAAGGTGGGAAATATGATCCTTTCCACTCTTGTATGGCATTGTTTCCTCCCCATAAATTAGCGTGTGTATCCTTTACTTCACCAATAAGCTCAACGGTGGCCAATTCAAATTCAAGTTCGTTTTTAGCGTTGACAAATTGTTCTATATATTCACCCAAAACGGTATTCCATTCTTTATCGGTCAGATGTTTGTAAGGAAAGTAATATTCAATCATGTTCCAGAAACGATACAGCGTCAATAATCTAAAACCGGCATCAGGATAGGGCATGGAACTATAGCTTTTCTCGTTTTGAAATTTTGGATTGCCAACATTTTGATAAGCGATATAATAATGTTTTCCCTGAAATCTATTTTGGTGTATGAATTTTAATCTATCTGATAATCCTTTTGACATATCATATTGATCGAACCATTTGAAATCAGGTTTTAAATAGGCGTTTGGGTTGATTGCTTCGCATTTTGTGCAAATCTCTATTTCACCATAGGTGTCAATCCAATCTAGTAATAGTTGATTTCTGCTGTCAATGGTTTCTGAGTTTAGATAATCAGGTAGTATTCGAAATAATTCATAGTCCCAATTGTAATCACCTGTGGCGATTGCTGGGTGATGGTATTTTAAAAACCCCCATATTTTGCCCAATAATTCGAGATTTTTAAGTTTTTGTGGCGTCAATGTATGGAATAGGATCTTTGAACCTTCATCAAACGCAATGTCTTGTTCTCCTTTGGTTTTTATTCGTTCAACTTCCTTTAATGTTTGAATGTCTTTACCATCAACCGTCACCTTAAAATCATCAAACCATACCGTTCCGCTTCCAGATAGAATACCTGCTACAAAAATATCTTCGGTCTTTTCATTGTAAGGCAGGGTAATTTGGTATTTTTTCCAATCTATTGAACCAACAATCCCTTTGGAAGCCATATTGTCAAATTCTAAAGTATTGCCATCACCATCTAAACGAAGTAACAGTCCGGCATGACCATTAGCAACATTTTTCAGTTTCATATAGCCCTCAAGCTTAATCTTTTTGCCTTTATATTTTGAGGGAATTCTATACGCAACGCTACCAAATGCATTTCCTGCCGTTCCGTCAATTTTCACCGAATTTTTCCCTGAATAATGTTCGGTACTGTCGGTGCTTAAAGTATAGTTGCCCCATTTGAACCAATCTTTGGGTAACTCTTGGGCTTCTTGTTTTTGCTCGAAATCGAGATTTAATTTTGAATTTTGATTTTGGGGGTAAGAAGAAGTAGAAAGGATAATAAAGGCAAAAAAGAGTTGATAAAATTTCATGGCAAGCCTGTTTGGTAAGCTCCTAAATTAATGAGAAGCGTTGTTAAAAACCCGTTAAGCTTGTCATAAAATAGCCCTAAATTAAGCAGTTGCCTGTTCTAAGGATTTAGATACCTAAAATCATTTTGGCAATCCAAAAATAGATTAGAATTCCAAAAATATCATTGCTGGTGGTGATGAAGGGTCCTGTTGCAATCGCTGGGTCAATACCTTTTTTATGAAGAAACAACGGAGTAAAGGTCCCAATAAAGCCAGCTACCACAATAACGGCTATTAAAGATGTTGAGATGGCTAGCGCTGTAGTGAAGTCGCCCTTCCAAAACCAGGTAAAAAGTAAAAGTAATGCCGCTAAAATAACACCGTTGAGCAGTGCTAGTAACATCTCTTTGATAAGTCTATTGCCAATACTACCTTTGATATCGTCATTGGCCAAGCCTTGAACGATGATTGCACTTGATTGCACGCCAACGTTTCCGGCCATTGCTGCTATTAAAGGGGTAAATAGAAAAAGCACCGTGTACTTGCTGAACATTTCTTCGAATCCACCCATAATAACTGCTGCTGCTGCACCCCCAAAAAGCCCTAAAATTAACCATGGAAGCCTTGCTCTGGTAAGCTCCCAAATACTATCATCTGCCTCTACGTCTTGCGAAATACCGGCAGCCAGTTGATAATCTTTATCTGCTTCTTCCCTAATGACATCTATAATGTCATCAATGGTAATGCGGCCGACCAAACGACCAATTTCATCTACAACGGGAATAGCTTCCAAATCATATTTTGACATGATTTTGGCCACCTCCTCAGGTTTTTCATTCACATTTACAGAATCTACCTTTGGAATATATATTTCGCTAATATGCGTTTCTGTAGATACGGTCAATAAATCTTTTAACGATAATCTACCTTTTAGTTTTTCTTCTTTATCCACAACATAAATAGAGTGTACACGCGTCACATATTCAGCTTGAACCCGCATTTCTTTTACGCATTTGGTAACCGTCCAATGCTCAAAGACTTTCACCAACTCTTTTGCCATTAAACCACCAGCACTGTCTTCTTGATAACGTAAAAGGTCAACAATGTCTTTTGCATGTTCTCTGTCTTCAATTTCAGAGATGACCTCATTAACGATTTCTTTTGGAAGTTCACCAACAATGTCTGCTGCATCATCGGTATCCAACTCTTCAATCTCTTCTGCGATTTCCTTTGGAGAAAGATTTTTTAAGATTTCTTCACGAACATCTTCATCTAGTTCGGTAAGAATATCGGAGGTCTTTTCACTATCCAATAGCTTGATAAGGTACGTAGCTTCATCTCCCTCTAATTCATTTCCAATTTCTGCGACATCAGCATAATGAATCTCTTTCATCAATGCACGCAATTCTTTATCATTCTGATGTTGAATCAGTGACTGAATTTGTTCTACGAGTTCGTCGGTGAGTTTAAACGGAGTCATGTTCTATCTTCTTGGTAAGCACTATAAAATCAGCAACCCCAATTTGCTCGGGTCTCAGGTCAAATATAGTATCTTCTTTAAGATTATTGGAAAGGTTAAAACTTTTGAGGCTATTACGCAGGGTTTTTCTTCGTTGATTGAATGCCCCTTTTACTACTTTGAAAAACATTTTCTCATCACAATCTATATCAAAATTAGTCTTTCGGGTTAAGCGTAATACGCCGGACTGTACTTTTGGTGGCGGGTCAAAAACTTGGGGATGCACCGTAAACAAATATTCAGCATCATAAAATGCTTGTACCAGAACAGATAGAATTCCGTATGCCTTGCTGCCTTCTTTTTCGCAAATACGCTGCGCAACTTCTTTTTGGAACATGCCTGAAAACTCAGGAATTTGTTTTCGTAGGGCAATCATTTTGAACACAATCTGAGTGGAGATATTATAGGGAAAATTACCCGTAATGGCGAATTGTTCCGTTCCGTAAAGAGTGCTTAAATCAAATTTTAAAAAATCGGCTTCCAACACCTTTAGGCTACCTTTATTTTGAAAAACTTTGGGGTGTTCAAGGCGGAAACTGTGATTGAGGTAGACTATAGATTCTTCATCGAGGTCCATCGCCACTAAATTGATACCCCTAAGCAAAAGATACTTGGTTAAAACGCCGGTACCTGGCCCTATTTCAATTACGTTGGAGTACCCTTCTAGTTTCAGTGTATCTGCAATTTGTTTTGCAATATTTTCATCTTTTAGAAAGTGTTGTCCAAGATGTTTTTTGGCCTTTACGGGAGACTTTTCTTGCCTATTCTTGTTTTGCTTTTGCTTATTGAAAACTTTCTTAGGCATTTTAGGTTTTGTGTGCAAGGTAATAAGTTCAGTCCAAACTTGGAATATAGGTACAAGTTTTCGTGCCAATTTAAAAGGTTATCTGCACGGGTTTAGGGGTCTTGTACGAAAAAATGACGTGTTTGTTTTAAGAACCTAATGTTCACTAATAAGTTTCATTTCAGTTCTAAAGGCTACAAACTTGCCTGCAAAACGCTTCATTCCCTCTGAACGCATTCTATCGGCATCTTCTTTATAGTAGCGGGCTAAGGTTTCCTTATTTTTTACGCTGTATTGAACAGAATAAGTGATACCTCCCATTTCTTCTTCAACCAAAACTTCACACATTTTAGCCTTGGTAAATTTATGGGTTGCCAACATCTCGGGAATATGTTCTTTTTGCATCCATTGCAACCACTCGTCATGTACGGTTTCCGCTATGTTAATGGTGACGTTGTATATCATCATAAGGAGTAGTTTTTTAGTATTTGATAGGGGTCATAATTATTAAGTTTTGAACCCAATTCATAAAAGGTCTTGTTTTTGGTAATACGTACTTAATTGATTAAATCGCCACGTAACCTTCGGAAATTTTTTCGTGCCTCCGGAAAATGGTAACTATCTTGATAGTTATAGATGATTTTCTCATAATGAATCTTTGCTTTTTCAGGCTCGTTAAATATGTTTTCGTACAATTTACCAAGTGCAAAATGCGCATCGTCGGCTAAAATATCCGAACCGTAGAATTCTACTATTTTTTGATAGTTGAATTTAGCGGCTTCAAAATCTTTAGTTTCTTCGTGCAATTTTGCTTGGCGGAGCAGCGCTTCATCTTCAATTTTTTCACCCTTATGATTCTCTAAAATATCTTCTAAGGCGGTGATGGCCTCCTTGGTTTTCTTTTGATAGGCCAATAAATCTGCTCGGCAGTATTAATTTAGTGCCGCTTGGGTAGA
>CAYGUO010000137.1:0-5537 GCA_964353095.1 uncultured Flavobacteriaceae bacterium
TGCACGCTTGTGGTCATGATACGCATACCGCTATTTTGATGGGTGTTGCAGAGGTGTTGACTAAAAACAAGGATAAAATTAAAGGCACGGTTAAATTTATTTTTCAACCTTCAGAAGAAGGCCCGCCACCAGGAGAAGAAGGTGGTGCATTATTAATGGTTAAGGAAGGGGTTTTAAAAAATCCTGATGTGGATGCCATTTTTGGGCTTCATATCAATTCACAAACTCCGGTTGGAACTATAAAATACAAATCAGGTGGAGCGATGGCTGCTGCTCAGACTTTTACCATTAATGTTAAGGGAAAACAAAGTCATGGTTCACGACCTTGGGCTGGCGTAGATCCCATTTTGATCAGCGCTAAAATCATTGATGGATTGCAAACGATTATAAGCAGGGAGACCGAGCTTACGGAAGAAGCAGCTGTAATTACCGTGGGTAAAATCACTAGTGGCGTACGATCTAACATCATTCCCGAAAGCGCTGAAATGATTGGAACGATACGCACCCTTGATTATGATATGAAAGACAAACTCAACAAACGAATGGTTGAAATGGTGGAAACTATTGCAAAAGCCTATGGAGGTACAGCAACTTGTGTAATCAAAGAAGCCACTGATATTACCTATAATGAACCGGCGCTAGTTGATCAAATGTTACCTACAATTCAGCGAGTAGCGGGCACTGAAAACGTTGTGATACATAAGGCCATCACAGGTGCCGAGGATTTCTCCTATTTCCAGAGGGAGGTTCCCGGATTTTTCTTTTTCTTAGGAGGGATGACCCCCGGAAACACCGAATCCTTTCCGCACCATACCCCGGAGTTTAAAATTGATGATGCAGGAATGCAATTAGGAGTTAAAGCGATGACTGAATTAACATTGGACTTTCTTTCTAGTGGGCAATAAGAAACCTACTGGAGCGAGTAAAATTTTGTTTTGAATTTGCAATAAATACTTGAATTTCAAAATTTTATATGGAAAGTACAATAAGTTTTTTAGGTGATATTCCTTGGTGGCTTTGGGTAATCGTTGTTTTAGCATTAGTTGCTATTCGTGATATTTTTTTTCAAAGGCCTCATACCATTACCCATAATTTTCCTATTGTTGGTCACTTGCGGTATTGGCTAGAAAGCATAGGACCCGAAATGCGCCAATACTTTGTCGCGAATAATCGAGAAGAACTTCCTTTTAACCGAATAGAGCGCGCTTGGATTTATGCTTCTGCCAAAAGGGAAAATAACTATGAGGGCTTTGGTACGGATAGGGATATTTATGCACATCAGCACATCTTTGTCAAAAACGCTATGATGGCCTATCGAGTGCCTGAGCAGCATCCAAATGTTAAAAATCCCTATTTTTTGCCTTGTGCTAAAATTATTGGGGCATATAATAAGAGAAAAAAACCCTTTAGACCTGCATCCGTAATCAATGTGTCAGCAATGAGTTTTGGTTCCCTTTCGGCAGCGGCTGTTGAAGCCATGAACAAAGGGGTGCTAAAGTCTGATGCTTACCATAATACAGGTGAAGGTGGTTTATCACCTTACCATAAACAAGGTGGTGATGTGGTTTTTCATTTTGGAACGGGCTATTTTGGTGTTCGCTCAGAGAATGGTGGGTTTTCAATGGAAAAGATGAAGACTTTAGTAGCGGAAAACCCCTGTATTAAAGCTATTGAAATAAAGTTATCACAAGGAGCAAAGCCAGGAAAAGGTGGCGTATTACCTGGAGCTAAAATTACTAAAGAAATAGCAGAAATTAGAGGTGTCCCCATTGGCGAGGATGTCCTCTCTCCTTCTATACACAAAGCGTTTCAATCCATTCCTGAACTATTACTGCTTATTGAAGATATAGCTAAAGAAACGGGACTCCCAGTAGGTATTAAAGCTGCCATTGGGAAGTTAGACCAATGGGAAGAATTGGCGGACCTAATGAAAAAATCAAACACAGGACCTGATTTTATTGCAGTTGATGGTGGTGAAGGTGGTACAGGCGCCGCCCCACCAAGCTTCGCTGACCATGTTTCCTTACCATGGGTGTATGGCTTCGCTAGTTTGTATAAGATATTCAAAGACAGAAACCTTACGGAAAGAATTGTATTCATTGGAAGCGGAAAACTAGGATTTCCGGCAAAAGCAGCCATGGCCTTTTCAATGGGTGTAGACTGTATTAATGTAGCTAGAGAGGCAATGATGAGCATTGGTTGCATACAAGCACAGGTGTGTCACACCAATCGCTGTCCTGCTGGAGTGGCAACCCAAAGTAAATGGCTTCAATCAGGTATTGATGTTCCTTTAAAATCAGACCGCTTAGCGCAATACTTTAAAACCTTTCGTAAAGAGTTTTTAGAGGTTACCCACGCAGCAGGTTATGAACATCCATGTCAATTTACGATGAAAGATATACAAGTAAATGTAGATGATGATTATCTTAGCAGCGATTTAAAAACCGTTTATGGTTATGAAAAAACCACGGTTCCCTTTGAAAACATGCAAAAACTATATGATTGCTCCTATTTGGGAGGAACGCTGAAAAAACCAGTTGAGGTATGAGAAAAATTTTACTTGTTGGTATAACTACTTTGCTATGCACTACCCTTTTTGCACAAAAGAAAAGTGAGTTATTTGAAAAAATAGGAACTCTTGAAAAGACCATCGTAGCGCTAAACGATTCTGTTTCCAAGGCACAGCGCCAAATAAATGCCTCAAAAGCAAAAGCGGAATTGTTTGAAAAAGAGAATACCGATCTTAGATCGGCCAACACTACTTTGCTAGAGAATTTGACTAATTTTTCTAAAATATCAAAACAAAACACTGAATCCGTTGGCACGGCATTGAGCAGTCTAAAAAAGAAAGAGGAACAATTAAGGGCTATTACGGATACTTTTGCCCAGAATGACTCCATCGCCATTGCCATTTTCACCCAGGTAAAGCAAACTATGGGGCCGGAAGTTAAAGCGGGTGTTTCTAGTGGTAGCGTCATTGTATCCAATTCTTTGGATGGACTCTTTGGTTCTGATAGTGCAATCACCTTAACTGAAAATGGTCTTGATTGGGTCACAAAGCTTGGTCAAATCATTAAAGCAAATCCCAATAACGCTATCATTGTTGAGGGCCTAAACATTACTGGCGAGTTTGCCAATACCTATGCGCAGGCTATTGCAGTGGCAAATAGTCTAGTTAAAACAGAAGGTGTTAGTGCTGATAAGGTTCAGGTACTCGTAAAAGACGGTAACTTTAAGGAGGGAATCAACGTTAAGATTGCACCAAATCACACTGCATTTTATGAGATGGTCAAAAAAGAATTCCAATAACCAATCATATACTTTTAAGAGCAAAATGGCGTTTTAATTTCATCAAAACCTAATTTACTCATGACCGGAGACCAAATTTTTCAATTGTTCGCTTATTTATTGCCCTCTGTTGTAACAGGCGCCATAGCCTTTTATTTTTTTAGAATGCATACCAACAATGAAGAAGGGCGCAGGCGTTTTCTACTGCATAAAGATTCTCAAAAAGACACCTTACCGGTACGTTTACAGGCATACGAACGTATGGCATTATTTTTAGAGCGCATTGCTCTAAACAGTTTAGTGGTTAGGGTCGCTCCGCAAGGTCAGGACAAAGCGAAATATGAAAATCTACTCATCAAACAGGTAGAAAGTGAATTTGAGCATAATTTATCACAACAAATTTATATGACAGACGAATGTTGGAATGTTATAAAAGCAGCTAAAAGCGCAACCATTCAGATTATTCGCTCTGCTGGTATGAGCGAATCAGATACTGCGGATAAACTGCGTGAAGATATTCTAAACAAAACCTTGGACAAACAATCTCCATCTGCTACGGCTTTATCTTATGTAAAAAAAGAAATTGGTGATTTATGGTAAAACTTCCTTAACACCAAGGGAAAACAACAATTATTCAAGAAACCATAAAAAGCATTTAGCGTTAAGAACGCTACCAATTGTGCAATTGTATTTGAGTTTGAATTTTAAGAGCAATTACCCCTGTAAATCAGGCTCTATGGGCATACTTTCAATATTTTTATTCTTAGCATAGAGATATCCTTTTTTCCACCAAAGTGTCATTTTTTTCTTATTGAACACCAAGGAATTTACGGTTAATATGGTTGGGGTATAGTATAAATTAATGATGGCATTCTTCTGATTAGCAACCAATTTTCCAATTCGAATATTCTGATGCTCTATACGATCGAGTATAAAACTTAGCATGCTCGTCAATAATTCAAACGGATTTCGTGAGGGTACCCGGTTCATATAGTTTACCTCGGTATGTAGCACGATCACGTCAACTTCGGTTGCTCCCCTACGAATCGCTTCTTCAATGGGCACAATACTTCCTAGGCCACCATCTGCATATTCACATCCATTTTTACGCACTAAACTCATAAAGGGAATGTAATTGGCTGATACCCAAATCCAATCACAATAATCATCGTAGGTGCATTCTTTGATAGATTTATATTCTACTTGATTAAGTGAAAGATTGGAAACTGTAATAATAACATCTGAGCTCGCCTCTTGTAATTCCTCAAACTCTTGCCGCGTTAGACTATTTTCCACCAGTTCTCGCAAGTTTTCACTTTCTCCAAACGTTTTCTTCCCTTTAATGAAATTACGAAGTACGTTCCAATGGTTGATGGAAATTTCATCCATTCCATATTTTTTCTTTACCACAAAGGGGCAACTATTAAAAATGCTTTTCTGGTTGACATTGCTGTAAATCTCTTTAATTTTCTCCAATTTGCCCAAGGCCAAGTGTGAGATTAAAAGACTCCCCGTAGAAGTGCCTACAAAAATATCATACTTTTTACCTGATTCTTCAATCAAATACTGGGCAACACCACCGGCAAATGCGCCTTTACTTCCACCTCCTGATATCACTAAAGCTCTCATGGTTCCAATATTTTTTCTAAAATAAGCTGTTCTTTGGGGTCCAAAGTAGCTTTCAAGGTCAAAAGTCGGCTTTTAAATTCATTACTTTCAACCAATTCACGCAACAAATTTCTGGAAGACTTTTTAAACTGCCAAACATGGTGTTCTGATGCTTTTATTAAATTTACCAAAGAGGCATCATTTAAGGCTTGTATTTGATATAGATATTGAAACGCCAATTGACGTACTTCAAAATTATAATGGGCAGCCGTATACCCATTGAATTCTTCATAAAAAACTTTTTTTCTATTTGGCTGATATTCAGTGGTAATCAAAGCTAAAGAAAGCCATAGTAAGCGAAGGTTTTTATTTGGAAGACCTATATTCTCTTTTGTGGTTTCAAGGTATCTCACACGACTTTCAGGAAAAGCCTCCCACAGTTTAAACAACACGGTCTCTTGGGTCATATAGCTTTCATCCAATAACATAGATTCAAATCCTGATTTTAAGGTTTTATTGACCTTAGGAATGCTTAATGCAACTGCTTGACGAACCTTTACTACTTCATTTTCAATAATTTTCACCAAGGAGGAATCCGGAATTCTATTTCCGTATTCAAAAAGAAATTGTTGTTTAAAAGG
>CAYGUO010000137.1:5547-8384 GCA_964353095.1 uncultured Flavobacteriaceae bacterium
GGCATATCCTTGCCCCAAAGCCACATAAGTTTTTGTTCATCAAAAACAGTATTTTCTTTTATTTGCTCAGGGAATTTTAAAAACAAATCAATGGATGATGACTTACTGCGCAAATAAGCCATCGCCTCTTCATTAGGAAATTGGGTAGCGGTCAACCAGTTTTGGCGATAATTGGATAAATCTTTATTTGAAACAACTTCAATTTCATTCAGAAAATCAGAAATCGTTACATTGTTGAACCGGTACTTTTCTAAATATGCTTTAACTCCTTTATTAAAAGCCCCTTCCCCTACTTCATCTTTCAGCATAGCCAATGCCCAGGCCCCTTTTTCATAAAAGGTGAGACTATTCGCCTTAGGGTCTGTCAGCGCTTGCCCATCACCTCTTTCAGATTGGTCTCTTAGGGTTTGGGCGGTTTCAAAGAGTTTCCAATAAAAATGTTCTTCGCCAAATAGTTCCTTTTCGGCTAAATACGCATAGTAGGTGGCGAAACCCTCATGCAACCAATGGTGTTCCGCACTAACTTCAGTAACGAGATTGCCAAACCATTGGTGTGCCAGTTCGTGCGAATTCACGTTTACATAGTTTCTATCAATAAATGCGGTGGAATCAATCATATACTGATTCGAAAATATCGTGCAGCTTGTGTTTTCCATTCCTGCATACAAAAAATCTTGAACAGGTACTTGTTTATAGTTTTGCCATGGATAGGCCACTCCTATTTCTTCCTCTAAAAAATCAAAGATTTGTTTTGTGTGTCGATAGGTAGGCTCCAGTTTCAAACTGTCTTTGGGTTCATAGTACAATTCTATGGGAATTCCTGAATTTGATTGAATCACCTTTTTATCAAAATCTCCGATAACAAAAGCAGCTAGGTAACTGCTCATGGGTTCTTTCATATCAAAAGTCCATTCGGCAAGGCCATCCTCAACAAATTTGCCTTTAAGCGCACCATTGGCAATGACTTGATACGCCTCATCAGCTAAAATCGTAAGGTCTAGCTCAATTTTTTCGGTCATATCATCAAAACTGGGCAGCCAATGACTGGTGTATTTACCTTGTCCTTGGGTCCAAATCTGTTCGTTCCCTTCAATTTCATCATCACTCCCCATAAAATAAACCGTCTGTTTTGGTTTAGCAACATAACGAAGAAACAATTCGTGTTTTCCTATGCGAGATGGTGTTTTAAAACTAAGCTGGTTTCTTGAATTTGAATACTCAATTTTTTGACCATTCAATGAAACATATAAAAACTCCATGTTCACGGCATCTATAAAAATCGAGTCTGTTGTTTGATTAAGCTCAAAAGCGTAAGTGATCTTACCCCAAATTTCGTTAGCATCTAAAATGGGCAAAATTTCAGCAGTGATTTTAGTGAAGTCTACCGCTCTTTTTTGCTGTGCGGAAAGCGATAAGAAAGAAACCATAAAAAACAACAAAATCCTCATAGAAATAATATCGCAATAGGAGACCAAATTTACCATTTTAGTTTTCTATTCAAATTCTATCACCAAGAATTCCCACTTTGGGGGTTAGGGGGCTTTTTCCTTAATTTAGCTCCCATGAATCCAAATTACCTTCAAACCCCAATTGCTTACTTGAAAGGCGTTGGCCCCAATAGGGCTGAAACCTTAAAATCAGAGTTGGGTATTGAGATTTTTGGTGATTTATTACAGCTCTATCCAAATCGTTATTTAGATAAAACCCAATACTATAAAATTGGACAATTAAAAGATAGTGGTGCTGATGTACAAATACTTGGTAAAATAATTCATCTAAAAACAGTGGAACAGAAAAGGGGAAAACGGATGGTCGCCACTTTTCTTGATGATACCGGACAAATGGATTTAGTTTGGTTTAGAAGTCATAAATGGATTAGGGAAAACATTAAGCTGAACGAACCCTACGTCGTTTTTGGGCGTGTAAATAAGTATGGCAATACCTTTTCGATGCCGCACCCTGAAATGGAGTTGTTGAAACAGCATCAAGCGGGACTCAAAATTAGCATGCAGCCTATTTACCCCTCAACTGAAAAACTAAGCAATTCGGGTATAACAAATAAGATGGTCTCTAAACTTATTCAACAGTTGTTTATAGAAACTAAGGCCAACTTTGACGAAACCCTATCCCAGAATCTGTTGGAAGCGCTGAAGCTGATTTCAAGAGCGGATGCACTACTCAATATTCACTTTCCAAAAAGTCAAGAACTTTTGGCTAAGGCACAGTTTCGATTAAAGTTTGAAGAACTCTTTTTTGTACAATTACAATTACTCAATAAAAAGGTGGTAAGAAAACAAAAGATAAAAGGCCTGCCTTTTGACCAAGTTGGAGAAAAATTCAATTCCTTTTTTAACAACTACCTTCCGTTCGAACTGACCAATGCACAAAAAAGAGTCATCAAAGAGATTCGAAATGATTTAGGGAGCAGTGCTCAAATGAACCGTTTGTTGCAAGGTGATGTCGGTTCTGGTAAAACTATAGTGGCATTAATGTGTATGTTATTGGCTATTGACAATGGTTTTCAGGCGTGTTTGATGGCCCCTACTGAGATTCTAGCCAATCAACATTTTAATGGTCTCAAAGAATTACTGGCGGATATGGATGTTTCTATCGCGCTTTTGACTGGCTCCGTAAAAAAATCTGCCCGTAAGCCCATTCATGAACAACTTGAAAACGGTGAACTGAATATTTTGGTGGGGACGCATGCTGTTTTAGAAGATAAAGTTCAATTTAAAAATTTAGGTTTAGCCGTAATTGATGAGCAACATCGGTTCGGTGTAGCGCAGCGTTCAAAATTATGGAGAAAAGGAAGCCCACCCCTAACCCCTCCCCAAGGG
>CAYGUO010000138.1:0-8380 GCA_964353095.1 uncultured Flavobacteriaceae bacterium
TGACAATCGGTATAATCAGCACTATATTTTTTTGCATCAATAAAATTAGGAATTACGGTGATATCTTGCTTTACATCAAAAATATCGAGTGTTTTTTGCTTTAAATCTTCTGAAACCGAAGTTACTACATCAGATTTATTGATACTGAAGGTAACTGCTGATTTGTAAAAAGGATGGTTACCAACCAAGGTAATGTCAGTACCATGTAATGTTGTTATCATTGGAATATATACTCCATCTTCTTCTAACATTTTTTTTGCCATATAACCTGCATAGGCATGCGGTATGGCATAGTGTACATGTAAAAGTTCTATCCCATACAGCTTTATGGTATCTACCAATTTACTTGATAATGCCAGCTCATAAGGCTGATATCTGAATAAGGGATATTCCGGTACATGAACTTCGTGAAAATGAATATTATTATTTAAAAGTTCTAAACGTACTGGTTGTCGGTAGGTTACAAAATGCACCTCATGACCACGTTCTGCCAGTGAAATCCCTAATTCGGTTGCTACTACGCCACTACCACCAAAAGTTGGGTAACATACTATCGCTATTTTCATATAAGCAAAACTAAGTTATAATTTAGTGCCTAATTTATAATAGAATCATAAATAGCCTGTTGTATACGGGTTCGCAGACCAGATTTCACTAAAAGGTTGTTTCGCATACTAGGGTACGTTCTATTAGAAAGAAAAACATAAACCAATTCTTCATCTGGGTCTGCCCAAGTATACGTACCGGTAAAACCACTATGGCCAAAACTCTTTCTAGACACACAGCCGCAGGTAGGCCCTTTATCTTCTAGTTGGGGTTTATCAAACCCCACTCCCCGTCTAACATCTTTATCACAGAAATAACACTTATTGAACTTTTCAACCGTCCGTTTATCTAAAAAGCGTTCTCCTCCATAATACCCTCCCTGCAAATACATCTGCATTATTTTTGCCACATCATTTGCATTACTGAACAAGCCAGCATGCCCTCCTACTCCACCTTGCATAGCGGCACCCATATCATGCACATAACCCTGAACCGTTTGGTATCTAAAGTAGTTATCCTCTTCGGACGGAACAATTTTTTCCTTATCAAACTTTTCCAGTGGATTATAAGCGGTACGGGTCGCACCTAGGGATTTAAATAGAAAATCGTCAGTCAATACATCTAAACTACTACTGTAGGTATCTTCAATAAACTTTTTAAATACATAATAGGCTACATCACTATAGCGATATCGATTTGACTTTAGCTCTTGCCTCCCAATACGATTGTAAATCGAATCTTGATATACATTAGCCAAATACATACCGTCACTAACTTTTATAGCATAATCTTCCGTTGGAAAGTCTTTGTAAAATTCTTGTGAGGGTTTTCTGTTTTTATCGAGAGTACTTACGTAAAATGCAATCCACGCAGGTAGTCGACCATAATGCGATAATGCTTTTAATACGGTTACATCTTTTAGCTCTGAATCTGCATAATCAGGAATCAAGTCTTGGAAGGTATCGTTCAACTTAAGCTTGCCCTCTTCTTCCATCTTCATAATTATGGGGAGGGTTCCTAAAATTTTAGTCAATGAGGCTAAGTCATAAATATAATCATGTGTAATACTATCTGTTGAATCGTATGTTGGTTTACCGAAACTCTTGTTGTAGACCACTTTACCATTTTTGGCTATTAACACCTGGGCACCAGGAAACATTAACGAGTCAATTCCACTAAGCATCAAACTATCAACCTTGGCCAATCGTTTAGAATCCAATCCTACGCGTTCTGGAATACTATAACCCAATCTCGATATCGCTTTTACATCAGCACCTGTATTTACTGGGAATACCCAATTGGAAGATACCGGTAAACGGCCTTTAACAGGGATGGCTCCAAAAATAGCCTGTGCAGTTTTCTCTTGTGCAATTTCGCTATTTTGGTATCCTATTATCACCCCATCAATAGTATCAAAATGCGCTACATCCAATAAACTGTAAGGCTTTGCAAATACGGTTAAAATAGTATTGCTTGTACGCATTCTTGATATTTCTTGAAGCCAAAAGAGTTCGTTCTTTGAAAACTTATAACTTTTCCAAGGACTTTCATTGCTCTTATGAAGCCCAATAATTACCAAGTTAAACTCCTTTAACTTCTCTTTATAGTCTGATAGGTCTTTGGCAACTACTTCGGTAACATTACCGTATTTCTTTAATGTCTTCAGAAACGGCTCTCCAGATTCTTCGCCAAATCTTACATAAGCTATTTTCTTGTTGTCGAGTTTTCTGATGGGCAGTAGTGAAAATCTATTCTTAACTATGGTAATTGCATTTTCAATGGCACGTTCATAGACCAAATCATCTTCAATAGTATTTAAGTCTTCATATAAACCCTCAATTTTTACCGCTTTGTAGTTACTCAGACCCACTTTATATTTGGCCATTAAAATCTTTTTAACTGACGTTGCCAATCGCTCTTCAAGGATTTCTCCCTTATTAAACGCCTTCAAAATTTTTGCTTTGGTATTGACCACGTCAATTGGCATCAATAACATATCATTACCTGCCATGAATGCAGCTAATTCGACCTCCCCATCCGGTGCAAATTCAGAAACAGCCTTCATATTTAGGGCATCCGTAAAAATAAGCCCCTCAAAACCCAACTCTTCTTTAAGTAAACCAGTAATTATTGATTTTGATAAGGATGATGGAAAACCTTCTCTTTTCTCAAGACTGGGAATATCAAGATGGGCAACCATTACGCTACTAAGGCCTTCTTTAATCAATTCTTTATAGGGGTATAATTCAATGCTATCCAATCGTTCTTTAGTAAAATCCAAAAAAGGAAGTGATTTATGAGAATCCGTTGCGGTGTCCCCATGCCCAGGAAAATGTTTGCCAGAAGACAAAACGCCCGCGCTTTCCATACCTTTCATGAAAGCGATACCTTTTTTTGCCACGTTCACTTTGTCCTCCCCAAAAGAACGGTTACCAATTATAGGATTCTTAGGATTGATATTGATGTCTATATCTGGGGCAAAATTAATATGCACCCCTAAGCGTTTTGCATGCGTTCCAATTCGGTTTCCTACCTGTTCCACAATTTTATCATCTTGAATGGCACCTAAGGTCATGTTCCAAGGAAAAGCGTAGGTAGAATCTAATCGCATCGCTAAGCCCCATTCCGCATCCATTCCTATTAAAAGTGGTGTTTTGGCCGCCTTTTGATAGCTATTGGTGAGTTTAGCCTGTTGTACGGGTCCGCCACGAGAAAAAATAACACCTCCAATATGGTGTTCCCTTATCAACTTTTCAATATCCTCTGTGGCTGTTTTATTTTGGTTGGAAGCGACACTTACCATGAAAAGCTGGCCAATGCGTTCCTCAACCGACATGGCCTCATATTTGGCATTCACCCAACTTTGTTGTGTAAGCGTGTCGCTAGTTACAAGTGGGTTCACCTGAGCTTTCAGAATAAAACATACCAGTAAGAAAAAGGTTAAGTAAAATTGTTTGAGCATACTAAATTGTCTAGGGAATCAACTTATAGCATCTAAAAATATTGTATTTCGGTTAGTAAACTAAAGAAAATAGTGGAAATAAAAGGTATTTGGGTTAAAATTCACATAAACCGACCATGCCAACTCTCCGAAGCGGGTACTTCCCAATTTTCTAGATACTCTTGCTTTGAAGCGACTAGGTTATTAAAAACAACTGTATTCTTGGATACCGCACGCTGTTTTGCCATTTTTTTAAAATCAACAAGCGTTTTATAAGCAATATATTCACCTTGCTTGTATGATACATTCATTTTGTCCAATAAATCAACCTCGTATTTTTTTTCCAATGCTTGTATAAAGTGAACAGATGCGTCAATGGAACATCCTGAAGCACTTGTTTGATTTTGATCTAAGCCAATAATAATAAATCTCTTATACTTCATTTCAAACCCTGCTTTCAAATCACTGCCATGAGCAGTCCATTGTTGTAAAAAGTTTGAAAGATCAGTTTTTACTTCTGCTATTTCCGTCTCTGAAAAACTACGGCTACATTGATAAATCCAAATTCTGGCACTATCAGGAAGTTCTTGAAAATCTACTAGCATGACTTGTTTTTTTAGGCTTGACTACCTTAGTTAAAATGAAAATACTGACGGTTCGGTATACAAACTATAAATCTTGGGCATTGGCAATCAGTTCTGCAACATCCAATACTGCGATAGAAGCTTCTTTTTCTTTATTTTTTACCCCATCAGTCATCATGGTGTTGCAAAAAGGACAAGCTGCAGCAATAATCTCAGGTTGCGTATCCAAGGCTTGTTCAGTACGTTCAATATTTACATCTTTATCACCTTTCTCTGGTTCTTTAAACATCTGCGCACCCCCTGCTCCACAGCAAAGACCTTTTTTACGGCAGTTTTTCATTTCAACGAGTTCAGCATCCAATTTTGCAATTAAGGCTCTTGGAGCTTCGTATACATCATTCGCACGACCTAAATAACATGGGTCATGATAGGTAATTCGTTTTCCCTTGTATGTGCCACCTTCCAGAGTTATTCTGCCCTCATCAACCAACTCTTTTAAAAACGTGGTATGGTGTACTACGTCATAACTACCTCCTAAGCCAGGATATTCGTTTTTAATGGTATTAAAACAATGTGGACATGCCGTGACTACTTTCTTGACTTCATAGGCGTTCATGACCTCAATATTGGTCATTGCCTGCATTTGAAATAAAAATTCGTTACCAGCACGTTTTGCAGGATCGCCAGTACAACTTTCTTCTGTTCCCAATACCGCAAAGCTTACTCCTGCTTTGTTCAGAATTTTCACAAAGGCCTTGGTTATTTTTTTTGCTCTATCATCAAAACTACCGGCACAACCTACCCAAAATAAAACTTCGGGTTGTTTTCCTTCAGCAAATAGCGAAGCCATTGTAGGCACATTCATATTATTTTCCATTGCAATGTTTTAAGACTCTTGAGCCCAGTTTAATCTATCCATTTGATTAAAAGGCCAAGGTGCACCATTATTTTCTAAATTACCCATCATATTGTTCAAGTCAGATGGCGCTGCGGACTGCTCCATCACCAAATACCTTCTCATTTCAATAATAATTGATAAAGGATCTATACTTACAGGGCAAGCTTCAACACAGGCATTACAAGTAGTACAAGCCCAAAGCTCTTCGTTTGAAATATAGTCTCCCAACAACTCTTTTCCATCAGGAACGAACACTCCATTGTTAGCATCCATGTTTTTACCAACCTCTTCTAACCTGTCCCGAGTATCCATCATTATTTTGCGAGGGGATAATTTCTTTCCTGTCTGATTTGCTGGACATTCAGAAGTACAGCGACCACATTCCGTACAGGTATACGCATTTAACAATTGCACCCTGGACAAGTCCATAACATCTGACGCACCAAATTTCTCAGGTTCTTCCGCACCTTCGGCAGGAGCGGCAAAAGGGTCTGCAGCAGGATCTAGCATCAACTTCACTTCATTGGTTACCGCTTTGACATTATCAAATTCTCCTTGCGGTTTCAGTTTCCCGTAATAGGTATTTGGAAACGCTAATAGGATATGTAAGTGTTTGGAGTAATAGAGGTAGTTTAAAAAGAATAAGATGCCTAAAATATGTAACCACCAAGCTGTTCGCTCTATAAGAATCAAGGTAGCAATGGAGAGTCCATCAAAAAGAGGTGCTATAAATTGACTTATAGGAAAACTACCTGCTTTTTGATAGTGTGCTGCACCAAGTTCTTGTAGTTGAAAATCAGTAGCGTTCATGGTTAGAAACAACATCATCAAAACAAGCTCAATATAAAGAATCAAGTTGCCATCTTTTTTAGGCCAACCTTCCATTTCAGGTTGTATGAAACGTTTTAATCTGATGATATTTCTGCGAAGCCAAAAAACTACTACCGCTATAATTACCAAAAAGGCCAGAATTTCAAACGAACCTATTAAAACATTATAAACTTTTCCCAATGGGGCAAAAATGCGATGTGTTCCCAAAAGACCATCAATAATAATCTCCAGCACTTCAATATTGATAATGACAAAGCCTATATAAACAATGACATGCATCAATCCAGCTATTGGTCGCACTACCATTTTGGATTGGCCCAGCGCTATTTTAGCCATGTTTTTCCAACGTTGTGGCTTATTATCACTACTATCCACACTTTTACCAAGCTTAATATTTCGGATAAGTTTTTTTACATTTTTTGTAAAAAACCCAAAACCAATGACTAAGGCGATTGCAAATAAAATATTAGGAACATATTCCATACACTAGTTTTGTTTAGTTGCTGCTGGATCATCTTCGGGTAATTCGTAATCCTTTTGTTTTTTTCCAAAAACGGATACGTTCACATACCTTTTAGGATTTAAACGAAAATCTTGTAGTAATAAGTCTAGTTCGCGAGAGGCACTTGAAAGATTGTTGTATAACTCTTCATTCTTTGCCAATTTACCCAAAGAACCTTCTCCTTTTTCAATTTTGCTTAACATCAAGTTTATATTGTCTACCGTACTTTGAAGACTTGTAATGGTTCCTGCCAAATCTGTTTCAGCCAGTTCTTTAGAGAGCTTAGCAAAATTTGTCGTTATCGTGTTGATGTTTTTCAATGAACTATCTAACTCCTCTTTATTATTAACCAATACCTGATTTAAGGTATTAGCGCTGGTTTGAAAACTTGACACTAATTTATTTAGACCTACAATACTTTGTTGAAGTTCTAATTTTGTTCTAGCATCAAGCACATCATTTACGTTCATCAATAATGAATCCGCATTGGATACGGCACCTTCTACCTTCAACTGTAAGGGTGTTAATTTCTCTTGAACCAATTCCGTAATTCCTGGCTTGATACTCGATTGAAGCGTATCACCTGATTGTGCCATCGAGGCACCATCAAAAACAGGAACTATCTGAACTCCCTTACCCCCAATAATCCCTGTATCATAAATTTCAGCCAAACTATTCTTTGAAAACTCATAGCCTTCTTTCACTGAAAAGGTTACTATAGACTTAAACTGGTTATTTTTAAATTTAATACTGCTAACATTGCCAACTACCAAACCATTTATAGACACTTGAGTACCAGTTTGCAGGCCTCCAACATTATCATAAACTGCATAAAAGGTTGAAGAGTTATCAAAGATTGATGAAGATTTTAAGTAACTAAAACCAAAAATAACGGCCAGTATTCCTAAAAGTACTAAAATTCCTGTTTTTACTTCCCTAGATAGTTTCAAGAGATATGATTTACGGTTCTAAACAAAATTAGGCATATTTTTAAAAAGCACTCCTACGAAAGCAAGGTCATTTTAAGGCCTGATTTAAAGGTATTCTTTTACCCTCTTTATATGCCACTATATAGGAAGAAGTATATCCTTTTGCATCAGCATTGGATTTTAACAACTTTGCTTTTTCATACGAATCTGTACTTCCATACATATAACGGAATAAATTCTTTACTGGCTCTTTTGATAAGGTATTTAATCCTCTAAAATTATCACCGTCTAATGGAATCACTTTTGCACTTGCCATTAATTGTACTTTGAAAATTACGGAACTCGTTTCTTCAACTTTAGACGTATCGGGTATTTTTTCATTCTTGTCCGCTATTACCGCTACTTCTTTAACAGCTTCCTTAACGACCTTAACTACTTCTTCTTTAGGTTGCTCAACTGCCGGAACATCAATCTTTTCGATAATTTCCACCTCATCTGCAATTGGCGTATTCTCTGAAGTATCCCCAATTTCAGTAAGATTGGCCTCAACCCCATCTTTATAACTTAAAATAGCATTAGCAATAGCAATGCCCATTTCTTTCTGCCCTTTATCCGAATCTAGGTAGGCTCCTTCATTCTTATTCGTCAAAAACCCTGTTTCAACCAGCACGCTTGGCATAAAAGTTTGGTGGAGCACTATAAAACCTGCTTGTTTTACCTTTCTATCTTTTCGGTTCAATTTAGTGGTGAAGTTCGCTTGAAGCAATTTGGCAAGTTCAATACTTTGATCTAAAAACTCTTCTTGCATAATGGTGAGGCCTATTACCGACTCAGGAGAATTAATATCGTACTCAGCGTACTTTTTTTCATAGTTATCTTCAAGATAAATAACTGAGTTTTCCTTTTTGGCTACCTCAAAATTCTGTTTGTTCGCATGAAGGCCCAATACAAAGGTTCCCGCACCGTTGGCATCTGAATTATGGGAATCACAATGAACGGATACAAATAAATCCGCGTTTGCTTGATTCGCAATCTCTCCCCGCTTAAAAAGGTCAATGAACGTATCGTCTTCTCTTGTATAGACAACTTTTATATCTGGATTTTTCTCCAAAATTTTTCCTACTTGAAGTACGATGGCCAAAGCAATAT
>CAYGUO010000139.1:0-8376 GCA_964353095.1 uncultured Flavobacteriaceae bacterium
CTCGCAATGACGAGAAAATAGCTTCGCAGGCTCGCAATGGGGTTCAAAAAAAGGATTCTGTTCAGTTTGATTTTTACGATGGCGAACGCTTGATTCGTACCCTTAAATACAAAACTCCAGAAAAAGCTGGTTTTCATCGTATTTATTGGAGAATGGATGAAAAAGGCGCTGATAGACCTGCAAGAAAAATCAGTAAAAGTAAACGCGAACGTGGCGGTGTTGCCGTAAAACCAGGAACGTATAAGGTCAAGGTGAGTTTTGGAGCTATGACCGATGAAACCTCAGTTACCGTTAAAAGCGATCCTAGATTAAATTCAAATTCCGCGGCAATCAATGAGGTTTATGACAATGGTAAAAAGCTACAGGCCTTAACACAAACCGCAGCCGATGCGGTAAAACAATTGGTGGAAAGCAAAGATTTGGCCAACAAATTCTCAAATGAAATGAAAACCTTGGATGAGGATAAATACGAAAAGCAAATCAAAGCCTCAAAAAGTATTGTCAAGGAAATTGATTCCGTTGTTGCCCTATTTATCGGCAAAGAAGATAAACGTCAAGGAATTACGCGAAACCCTGAAATAACGGTCATGCAACGTATTGGTGTGGCCAATAGATATGTGTACACACGCAAAACCGGCATGACCAAAACCGAGCGTGATTTAATGAAGTACGCAGAAACCGAACTAAAGACGGCATTGCAAAAAACCAATAGTTTTTTCAATGATAAATGGAAAGCCTATCGTGAAACGATTGAAGGGTTGGATTTATCCCCTTTTAAGGAAACCAAAACAATCACAATCAATTAAAAGGAACCGATGAAGAAAACACTTTTAATAGTACTTGCAGTAACTGCCCTTTGGTGCTGTAAAGAAGAGAAGGCAACGCCCTCAGTGGCGGACACGATGAAAACGTATACCATCGCACAAATGATGGATAACGAGGCTATTGGCGGAGGAAGCTTTTCCCCTGATAAGTCAAAACTATTGATTTCTAGCAACCGCTCAGGAATTTACAATATGTATACTATTGCTACTGAAGGTGGGGCTATGATGCCAATTACCGCATCGGATAGTTCTTCTGTCTTTGCTACTTCGTATTTTCCAAATGATGAGCGCATGCTTTTTCGTATGGATGGTAATGGAGATGAAATTTATCATATTTTTCTTAGGGAAGAAGATGGAAGTCATAAAGATTTGACACCTTTTGAAGGAGCTAGAGCCAGTTTCTCTGGCTGGACAGATGACAAAAAAAGTTTCTTGTTTTCATCGAACAAGAGGGATGCTAGATATACCGATTTATATGAAATGGATATCGAAACCTTCACTCCAAAAATGGTATATAAGAATGAGGATGGCTATTTTATTGGAAATCTGTCAGATGATAAAAAATACTTAGCCTTGATAAAACCCATAAATACCAATGATGCAGATTTATTTCTGTACAATATGAACGATAAATCATTAACTAAAATCAACGAAAACCAAAGTGCCAATAGTCCTCAAGACTATTCCCCAGAAGGTGATGCTTTATACTATACTACAGACGATGGCGGGGAGTTTGCCCAACTAATGAAATATAACATCGCTGATGGAACTAGTGAAAAAGTATTGTCCAAAGATTGGGACATTATGGGGAGTTACTTTACTGATTCCGGAAAATATCGGGTTACTTATATCAATGAAGACGCAAAAAACACTATAGAAGTACTGGATGTCGCTTCTGGAGAAAATATTGATTTGCCATCTTTTGACAATATGGATATCACGAATGTTTCTTTCTCTAGAGATGAAAAATCTATGCGCTTTTATGCTGGTGGCTCACATACCCCATCCAATCTATTTATTTACGATTTAGAAAGTAAGGAACAGACTAAATTAACAGATGTATTAAATGACGAGATACAAGCAGAAGACTTAGTTAATGCAGAAGTAATTCGCTATCCTTCTTTTGATGGGGTAGAAATTCCAGCCATTTATTACAAACCTCATCAAGCTACGGAAGAAAATAAAGTTCCGGCTTTGGTTTGGGTGCACGGTGGTCCTGGAGGGCAATCCAGACAAGGTTTTAATTCCTTTTTACAATATATGGTGAATCACGGTTATGCTATTCTAGCGGTCAACAATCGCGGAAGCAGTGGTTACGGTAAAACGTTTTATCAGATGGACGATTTGAACCATGGTGATAAAGATTTAAAAGATTGTGTAGAAGGTAAAAATTGGTTGGCCTCACAGCCGGAAATAGATGCCAATAAAATTGGAATCATTGGCGGTTCTTACGGCGGCTATATGACTATGGCTGCTTTAACATATACTCCCGAAGAGTTCAATGTAGGCGTCAACCTTTTTGGCGTAACCAACTGGATCAGGACCCTTAGAAGTATTCCGCCATGGTGGGAAGCCCAAAAAGAAGCACTTTACAAAGAATTGGGTGATCCCAACAGTGCAGACTCTGTTCGTTTAAGAAAAATATCTCCCCTATTCCATACGGATAAGGTAACTAAGCCTCTGATAGTGCTTCAAGGCGCTAAAGACCCTAGAGTGCTTCAAGTGGAGTCAGACGAAATTGTTGCCGGCGTTCGCAAGAATGGAGTTCCTGTTGAATATGTTTTATTTGAAGATGAAGGACACGGTTTTGTAAAGAAAGAAAATCAAATAACGGCGTACAGCAAAGTATTGGAATTTTTAGATGTTCACTTAAAAGGTGAAAAATTGACTCCAATTAAAGACGGAAAGCTACCAAAAGTAGAAAATGATAATAATGAAAGCTCATCAGCGCAGACTAGAGGCGGAGTTTAATTGATTCAAAATTATATGAGAAAAATAACGCTAGTTGCCCTTTGCTGTTTGGTGACTATTGCCTCTGCCCAAAACAATGGAGAAGATGAAACCGGTATTTGGTATATGTATTTTGGCATGAACCAAATTTCTGATAAACTAAGTATACATTCTGAAGCACAATTCAGGTACTATGAAACCTCAGGCAATTTTAACCAATTATTATTGAGAACAGGGTTGAATTACCACATCAATGCCAACGCTATAGCCACAGCGGGCTATGCTTACATCAATACAGACCCAGATTTTGAAGATTTTAGATTGTTTGGCGATATCGTGGAAGAAGATATTCGAATTAACGAACATCGAATTTTTCAACAATTTATTCTAAGGGATAAAGTTGGAGAGTTTCTATTTGAACACCGCTACCGTTTAGAACAACGTTTTATCACTTTTGCCGAAGAAGGTGATTTTGATTTTAGACGCAGCACACAGCACCGCGCGCGCTATCGTATTCAAGCCACGTTACCTTTGACCAACACCTTCTTTTTGAACTTTTATGATGAAATATTCTTGAACCTTCAAGGAAATACCTTTGACCAAAACCGTCTTTATGGCGCCTTAGGTATACACATTACAGAAAATAGTCATATTCAACTGGGCTATCTAAAAAACCATTTTACCGGAAGGGTATTTGACCGTTTTCAGATAGGTTTCTTCTTTAATCCCGACTTAAGGAAAAAACCAAAATCCTGATAATGAACCTCCAAAAAGTAACATTCACCAATCAAGAAGGACAAACCCTCGTAGGTCGGTTAGAATTTCCCGCCGACAGACATCCTCATAATTATGCTTTGTTTGCCCATTGTTTTACCTGCACTAAAAACTTATCGGCAGTAAAGAATATCAGTAAGGCCTTAACTTCTAACGGCTTTGCGGTATTGCGTTTTGATTTTACCGGACTGGGCGAAAGTGACGGGGATTTTGCGGATACCAATTTCTCGGGCAATGTAGCAGATTTAGTGGCTGCTGCTAGTTTTTTAAAAGAAAAGTATCAAGCCCCTTCATTATTGATAGGGCATTCTTTGGGCGGTGCTGCGGTAATTTTTGCAGCTGCTGAAATTCCTTCGGTAAACGCAATAGCAACGGTTGGTGCACCTTCCAATCCAAAACATGTGAAACACTTGTTTAAAAGTGGATTGGAAGAAATTAAAGCCAATGGCGAGGCCATAGTAAATTTAAGTGGTCGTGATTTTAAAATTAAAAAACAATTTGTAGATGATTTAGAGACCAAATCATTACCAGAAACTGCAAAAGCATTGCGCAAGCCAATACTAATCATGCATTCTCCGCAAGATGATACGGTTGGCATCAAAAATGCAGAAGAAATTTATCTCGCCGCCCATCATCCAAAAAGTTTTGTATCCTTAGACGGAGCCGACCATCTATTATTTGACAAAAAAGACAGTACTTATGTTGGTGAGGTAATTTCCGGTTGGGCAAAAAGGTATTTACCCGTAAAAGAACGAATCGATGAAAAAATAAAAACAAAACACCAAGTTGTTGCAAGTTTAGATGCTGAAGATGCCTTCACAACGCAAATGAAAGTTGGCAATCATTATATGTTGGCTGATGAACCCACCAGCTTTGGTGGTAATGATTATGGTCCGTCACCTTATGAATTGGTTTCCGCAGGCCTATCGGCCTGTACCGTAATGACTATTCAAATGTATGCGAAACGCAAGGGCTGGCAGGTTACTAATGTAGAAGTACATACTTCGTACAGCAAAACACATGCGAAGGACTGTGAAAATTGTGAAGATATCAGTTCAAAGATTGATACTTTCCGTCGTGAAATACGCTTTTCAGGAAATTTAGATGACAAACAAAAGCAGCGTTTATTGCAAATAGCAGATAAATGTCCAGTGCATAAAACATTACATAGCGAAACGCAAATAATTACCACTTTGGTAGATTAAAGCCGCATGTGTAAAATATCAAAATACTGTATTTCTAATTCAATGACACTATTGTGAAGTTTTCGGAGCGACTTTATATAATCGTTCTGTCCAATTTCCCCAATAAGTTTTCTATTTCGCAGTTGTTTGTAGTTCTTGCTAAATAAACGCCTCTGATTACAGTACGTTAGAAAGTCTAAGTACTTTGATGGTGGGTAGACCAACATAATGGTTTGTGTTAATGGTTATTGTTTGGTATCTAACCGGGGGAAATTAGATACATTTAAAACGTCTAATTACCGATTATCGTATTTTTAATACCTTTTATCGTGTTTTTAATCAAAAAAGTATGCTTAAGAGTCCTGTTTTTGAGATTGCCATCACGGGTAGTTATTATAATTTATTACTTCCGGAAGCGATTATAGCGCCCTTTTTAGAGAAAAAATTAAAAAGGGTAAAGGCGGTTGCCGAATTTGAAGGAAAAACATTGGAATTTCATGGTGCTATCCAAAAAAGGAACGGCCAGCATTATATGATGTTTGGAAAACGTTACCAATCAGCCTTGGGCTTGTTTCCGAATGATTTTTTTACCCTTCAGTTTTTCGAAGATACCTCCAAATATGGAGTAGAAATGCCAGAAGAATTTGAAGCTGTTATGCTAACCGATTACGACGCTTTCCACATTTTTGAAACCCTCACAGATGGCAAAAAGAGGGGGTTAATCTACGCTGTTGCTCGATATAAAAATGCTTAAACCAAAATTGATAAGACCTTATTGCTCTGTAAAAACTTAAAAAGAGGTATTCGTGACCCTAGGGAGTTGTTTAAAATATTTTGAGCTTTATCAAGGAGTTGAAAAGAGTTGACAACGGATTAATTAATCAGTAACTTAGTCCAAAACTTAAAACACGGAACATGAAAAAAATACAAGCAACGCTGTTTGGATTGCTATTAGTGACTGCATTTAGCTGCAAAGACTTCAAAAAAGGGTTTGAAGATGGCTACAATGACGCAGCAAAAGAAACTGAAGAAAGCGCAGAGGAAAAAGAAATGGTAGAGATGGCTAAAAATGAAGCCATTACTTTTAAATTGGAACCTAAAAGTGATAGTAATGTATCTGGTGAGGTAACTTTTAATGAAGAAAATGGTACGGTGGGTATGTCAGCTTCTTTAACAGGACTAACAGAAGGAGAACATGCCATACATATTCATGAGAAAGCTGATTGCTCTTCAGCCGATGGAAAATCGACTGGAGGACACTGGAACCCTACTTTTCAGCCACATGCAGAATGGGGAGCAGAAGGTGGCTACCACAAAGGGGATATTGGTAATTTTACGGCTGATGCAGACGGAAATGCGACGATTTCTTTTAGCACCAACGAATGGTGTATTGGTTGTGATGATGATACTAAAAACATCGTTGGCAAAGCCATTATTGTGCATCAAGGGGTAGATGATTTTACATCACAACCTAGTGGTGCTGCCGGTGCGCGGGTGGCTTGCACAGGTATTATTCAATAGTTTGGTATTCATGCATAAATTTTAAAAAGGCTGCTTGTGTAAATACAGCATCCTTTTTAAAATTTCCTTTAATTGAATCAGCTAAGCTCTTTTCGCAATACTTCTAAAGGTGGGCTTTTTAATACTGTTTTACTATTGAACAACCCTATGAACAGTACCAATAAAGTAATTCCTGGTAAAACCATCACAAAGGGAGGCCAAGAAGGAACAAATACCGTCTGAAAAACAAATTTGGCCAATAAAAAGCTACCCAATAAGGCTAGTAGCAAGCCTACTCCACTACCTAAAAGCCCTAAGTACAAATATTCAAAAGCCGTAATCCGTAATATTTGCTTGCTTTTAGCACCTAAAGTACGAAGCAACACACTTTCTTTAATCCGTTGGTATTTACTGGTACGCACAGAACCAATCAATACAATGATTCCTGTAAGGATGCTAAAAAAGGCCATAAAATTGATGACCCACGAAATCTTATTCAAAATTCCTTCAATCACCGTCAATACCTGGCGCAAATCTATGATTGAAACCGTAGGAAACTTTTTTACCAGTTGTCGTTGCAATTGTGCGGAAGCATTTGCACTGGATACATTGGTGGTCAGCACATGAAATTGCGGTGCATTTTCTAAAATACCTGATGGAAAAATAATTGAAAAATTGATTTGCATCCTTGCCCAATCAACAGTTCTAATATTGGCAACAACGGTTTCCATCAAAACCCCTTGCACATTAAAAATCAGTTTGTCACCTATACCTACTTGAGCATCATTTGCTACATTCTCTGCCAATGAAATAGGGATTAATCCAGTTTCATCCTTGCTTGCGGGCCAGGTACCTTCTATTGAGGTTTCAGAAGCTATAAGTTCGTCACGATAGGTAACCCTAAATTCGTGTTGCAGTATCCATCGATTAATTGTTGCTGTAGTATCTAAAATGATTTCGCGAACCGGACGCTCTTTTATTTGTTGCACACGCATGGTGATAATCGGGATATTATTCAACACAGAAAGTCCAGATGCGGTAATGCTGGTTGCTGCCGCATCCCTTTGTTCCGATTGCACATCCATCAATATTAAATTAGGCGCTTGCGCAGAGGCTTCCAAAGAAGTTTTAGCCAGTAATACATCTTTTGTGAAATATAAAGTGCTTATCAAAAAAGTGCCTACGCCAATGGCCAAGATTAAAACGGCTGTTTGATTATTAGGTCTAAAAAGGTTTAATAGACTTTGACGTGCCGTAAAACTCCATGAACTTGGAAAGAACTTTTTAACCAAACGCATAAACAATAATGCTGTACCGCCTAATATGGCAAAAACAATAAGAATACCTATCACAAAGAACAAGGCATAGGTCCAATTGCCCAACAACCAATAGGCAAACCCAAAAACAAATACCATAATTGCAAATAATACCAGTAAACGCGTTGGTAAAGACTGTTTAGCACTATGCTCTTGCACCCTTAGTACTTGTAATGGCGATACAAACCAAGTAGATAATAAAGGGGTCAGGGCAAATAAAACAGACATTAATACCCCAAGTATTAAACCAACAAAAATAGCCTGTGGAGCTAAACTGATTTCAACCTCAAATGGCAGATAACCCTGTAATAACAAAGGAAATGCCTGCTGTAACAATAATCCGCCAATAACACCCAAAATCCCACCCAAGAGGCCCATTCCAGTAATTTGGATCAGGTAGATTAGAAAACTCTGTTTTCGAGTCGCACCAATACACTTTAGAACAGCAACAGAGGTCAATTTTTCCTTAATATAAATGTGCACGGAACTTGCGATAC
This sequence comes from uncultured Flavobacteriaceae bacterium, assembly GCA_964353095.1. Lineage (GTDB taxonomy): Bacteria > Bacteroidota > Bacteroidia > Flavobacteriales > Flavobacteriaceae > Croceitalea. The sequence goes on from CAYGUO010000139.1 coordinate 8,046, forward strand.
CCACACAGCCCAAAAGAAGTGCTATAAACGCAACCAGATTAAGAAACTTACCAAAATTTTCATAATTACGCCCTAATCGCTGCCCTGTAGAAAGGTGCGTATCCAAATCGGCATTTTCAATATCAAGCATAGGGTCAACTACCCTATCCAATTCGTCCAAATCTTGAGCTTTATCTGCTATGAAATAAAAATCATACCCGACTCGGCTACCCGTTTGTATCAAACCCGTTTCCTCAATTTTATGATAAGGAATCCATACTGGCGGTGCAATTGACGCTGCTACCCCTCCAGTACCAGGAGCAGAAATCAACTTCCCAATAATGGGAAATAC
>CAYGUO010000140.1:0-5403 GCA_964353095.1 uncultured Flavobacteriaceae bacterium
TTTAAGTATTGGTTTTTCATAATTTAAAGTTTGGTTGGTTATTTAGGAAAAGCCCTGATGTATTCATTAGGGCTTTTTTTGTACAATACTTTGGAATAACTTTTGTTTAAGTAAATATAAAACCGAATTGATCCGGTTATATTTTAATATTTTTACATGAATCTCATTGCGATGAAAAAGACTACGGTACTACTATTTGGCCTATTTACTATTGGACTTACTGCCCAAAAAAGTAAAGCATACCAATCTGGCGAATGGTTAAAATTTAGGATACACTATGGTATTCTGAATGCCAGTTTTGCCACATTAAAATTAGAATCCAAAAAATTAGATACTATTCCCGTATACCACGTTGTCGGCAAAGGAAGCACTACTGGCCTTGCGCGCCTATTCTTTAAAGTAGATGATACCTATGAAAGTTATTTTGGTCGGTATGATAACAAGCCCCATAAATTCGTTAGAAAAATAGATGAAGGTGGTTACACCAAAGACTTAGAGATTAATTTTGATTATTCAGAAAAGAAGGCCCAATTAGTCGACAAAAAAAATAAAAAGAAATTTGACTTTGACATCAATAACAAAGTACAAGATCTTTTATCCGGTGCGTATCATCTAAGAAATAACTATGCAGTAGAAGATTTGGTTGAAGGAGAAAGCATAAAAATGGATATGCTGTATGACGACGACGGCGTATACCAGTTTAAACTCAAGTATTTAGGCAAAGAAGTTGTTAAAACCAAGTACGGTAAGGTAGAATGTTTAAAATTCAGACCCTATGTACAATCCGGTAGGGTGTTTAAAGAACAAGAAAGCTTAACTTTGTGGGTATCGAACGATTTGAACAAGATTCCCATACGCATCAAAGCAGATTTAGCCGTTGGCTCTATTAAGGCAGATTTAGATGGCTACAACGGGCTTAAAAATCAGTTCAAAATAATAATGGATTGATCTCTTAAAATGAAGAAAGATGAGCGAATTGAGTCCCAAATCAACAAGCTTGAAGAAAAGTTTAAAAACTCAGGTCAAGATTTAAGCTCTTACCTTGATGGTTTGCTTTACCAACGTTACCTCACCTATTGGGATTATATCCATCTTGATACTTTATTGAGTATTCAAGTGCCCCGAACGCATTTTCCAGATGAGGAAATATTCATCATGTACCACCAGATTACCGAGTTATACTTTAAGCTTATTTTACATGAACAAAAACAACTGGTCGATGATAAATCACAAGATTTAGAATTCTTCATTGAAAAGGCCAACAGGATCAATAATTATTTCAAAGCACTGACATCATCTTTCAGCATCATGATAAATGGTATGGAAAGAGAGCAGTTTTTAAGGTATCGAATGTCATTATTGCCCGCAAGTGGGTTTCAATCGGTGCAATATCGCATGATTGAAATTTATGCTACTCCACTAGAAAATCTTGTACACCATACGGAACGAGCTGATTTTTCAGAAAAGAACGGTATTGAAGAATTATACGAGCATATTTATTGGAAAAAAGGAGCTACTGATGTAAAAACGGGTGAAAAAACATTGACCCTAAAACAATTTGAATACCGATACAGCCCTAGGCTGATTAGAATTGCAAATCAAGTGAAAGGCGGCACCATTTTTCAAAAATACCTAATGCTACCAAAATCGCATCGAGAAAACCCAACCCTTATTACGGCTCTTAAACATCTTGATCTAAACGCAAATGTAAACTGGCCGCTCATGCATATGGGATCTGCCTATCGTTATTTGGCAAAAGATAAAGCTCCCGTAGATGCTACTGGAGGCACCAATTGGAAAGACTATTTACCCCCAAGTTTTCAGAAAATAATTTTTTTCCCAACTTTGTATTCGAAAACCGAATTGAGTAATTGGGGCAAGCAATGGGTAGATCATATTTTTAACCCTGAAAAAAATCAGAAATAAATGCAGAAATATTGGGGCGCTATTTTAGCATTGGTGTTCATTGTATCTTGTAAAAAAGAACAAAAAGAGGAGACAAAAGAAATTGTACAGATTCCCGTAGCGATACCGATTATAAAAACGTATGGGTTTAATCTTGATGAATTTACCGTAATTCATGATACCATAAAAAATGGGGACAGTTTTGGGCAGCTCATGTTGGAAAACCATGTTGATTATCCTAAAATTGTAAAAATTGCAGAAGAGTTCAAAGATACTTTTGATGTAAAACGTATAAAGGTGGGAAAACCGTATGTCATACTTAAATCAAAAGATTCTGCTCAAGCAGCTCAAATATTTATATATGAGAACGACCGTATTAATTACACTGTTGTAGATTTAAGGGATACTGTTCAAGCCTATACCAGCAAGAAAAAAGTAAAATATGTAGAGCGAGAAGTAGCTGGCATCATCAAAAACTCCCTTTCTGTAGATATGGACTCCTTGGGCGTAGATTATGCAGTGACGCACAATCTCGCTAATATCTATGCATGGACCATAGATTTTTCAAGGCTCCAAAAGAATGACAAGTTCAAGGTAATCTATAAGGAAAAATATATCAACGATTCTATTTATGCCGGTGTTGAAGAAATTGAATCAGCCTATTTTGAACATAATAAAAAACCGATTTATGCCTTCGCATACGAAAACGATTCACTCAAAAATATTACCGACTATTTTGATGAAAAAGCCAATAATTTAAGAAGAACTTTTTTGCGTATGCCCGTTGAATTTGGAAGACTATCTTCTAGATATAATTTAAAACGAAGGATTAAATATTACGGATATAAGTTACGGCCACACAAGGGAACGGACTATGCAGCACCTATTGGAACCCCTATTATGGCTACGGCAGATGGTACCGTGGTAGAATCTACCAGAAGGGGCGGAAACGGCAAGTATGTGAAAATAAGGCATAATGACACCTATAGTACGCAATACCTTCACATGAATAAGCAAAACGTAAAAAAGGGAGAATTTGTTCGTCAAGGCGACGTGATAGGCTGGGTAGGAATGACCGGTAACACCGGAGGTCCGCATGTATGCTATCGGTTTTGGAGAAATGGAAAACAAGTTGACCCGTTAAAGGAAGACTTGCCAAAAGCAGAGCCTTTGCATGAGACCCTACGACCAGCATATTTTGCATATATCTCTTCTATTAAGGAACAGCTTGATTGTATGGAGTACCCTTACAGTGAAGAGCAACAAAACGAAAGTGAAGACTTACTAACACTTAACCAATAACATGGCATTACCAAATAGCAATCCAACCACTACTGAAGCTTGGAAGAAATTAACAACCCATTATCACGAAACAAAGGCCACTACACTTAAGTCCCTTTTTCAGAGTGATGCCAATAGAGCAAAAAAGTTTACCATTCAATGGCAGGATTTTTTAGTTGATTTTTCTAAAAATCGCATCTCAAAAGACACTTTAGCCTTGCTGTTAAACTTGGCAAAAGAGGTGAAACTTAAAGAAGCTATTTCTTCTTACTTTACAGGTGAACTCATCAATGAAACTGAAGGGCGTGCCGTTTTACACACTGCATTGCGAGCCAAAAAAGAGGAAACCATCTTATTTGATGGACAAAATGTTGTAGAAGAGGTTTATCAAGTAAAAGAAACGATTAAAGTCTTTTGTGATGCTGTTATCTCCGGAAAGAAAAAAGGTTACACCGGAAAATCGTTTACTGATATTGTGAATATCGGAATCGGAGGTTCTGATTTAGGCCCTGCTATGGTTGTTGAAGGGTTAAAGTTTTATAAAAATCACCTTAAAACCCATTTTGTAAGTAATGTTGATGGCGATCATGTTTACGAAGTACTAAAAGAGCTAAATCCTGAAACCACCTTGTTTGTAGTGGTATCCAAAACCTTCACAACCCAAGAAACATTAAGTAACGCTACCACCATCAAAAAATGGTTTTTAAGACATGCAACGCAAGCTGATATTGCAAAACACTTTGCTGCCGTATCTACAAACACTGAAAAAATTGCTGAATTTGGTATTGCAGCTGAAAATGTTTTTCCAATGTGGGATTGGGTAGGCGGTCGTTTTTCGCTCTGGAGCGCAGTAGGCCTATCGATTGCTTTAGCGGTTGGTTATGAAAATTTTGATGACTTACTTGCTGGAGCCAATGAAATGGATACCCATTTTAAAGAATCGGATTTTTCAGAAAATATTCCTGTCATTTTAGCCTTATTGAGCATTTGGTACAACAACTTTTATGGTGCTGAAACAGAAGCAATAATTCCATACACCCAATACCTAAGTCGTTTTTCTGCTTACCTTCAGCAAGGTATTATGGAAAGTAATGGTAAGAGTGTAGACCGGTCAGGTAATCGCATAAACTATGAATCGGGTACGATTATCTGGGGAGAACCGGGTACAAATTCCCAACATGCTTTCTTTCAACTAATCCATCAAGGAACCAAATTGATTCCGACCGATTTTATTGGCTTTAAACATTCCCTTCATGGTGATAAAGACCACCATAACAAACTAATGGCCAACTTTTTTGCTCAAACTGAAGCGTTGATGAATGGGAAGACTAAAGAAGAGGTCATCACAGAATTCAAATCTTCCGGGAAATCTACGGATACCTATGAAAAATTGGTTCCGTTTAAGGTCTTTGAAGGTAATAAGCCTACAAATACCATTCTTATAGAAAAACTTACTCCAAAAAGTTTAGGCTCCTTAATTGCCATGTATGAGCATAAAATTTTTGTTCAGGGCATTGTTTGGAATATTTTTAGTTACGATCAATGGGGTGTTGAACTCGGCAAGCAACTTGCTAAAACAGTACTTCAAGACATCGAAAATTCCGAAATTGGCAAACACGATTCCTCAACGTTGAATCTTTTGCAAAATTTTAAGAATTGATTGACAATTTCTTAAAATTCCCAAAATTCTATGCCTTTGGTATTCACTAGTTTAGAATAATTTCAAATACTTTTTTCATTTGTTTCTTAACATTGTGTTAACGTATGGGTTGTTCTAAAACAAGACTTTTGCGACAGACAATTCAAACACTTTTAAAATGAAAAAAATCTACTTAGTTGTTATGGCAGTACTTTGCACTGCGATGGCATTTTCACAAGGGGTTACTACTTCCGCTATTGGAGGTAAAGTAACCGACAACACTGGCGAACCTTTGCTAGGCGCTAGTATCGTTGCAGTTCACGTACCTTCAGGTACGGCTTATGGCGCAGCTACTGATTTTGATGGCTTTTACCGTATTTCAGGTATGCGTACTGGTGGTCCTTATAAAGTGACCATTTCTTATGTTGGTTTTAATGACAGCCTTAAAGAAGGGGTCTTTTTAAATCTTGGTTCAACCGAAAAAATTAGCGTACAACTTGTTGAATCTGCTACGGCTCTTGATGAAGTTGTAGTAACAGCGGTTTCGAACGGGGTATTTGGCTCTAACAAAACAGGAA
>CAYGUO010000140.1:5413-8335 GCA_964353095.1 uncultured Flavobacteriaceae bacterium
ACAGGAACCAATACAAACATCTCACAACGTCAAGTAGCAACCACTCCGGCTGCTTCTAGATCTCTTGCTGATTTTGTTAGGTTAACGCCACAAGCGCAATTGAGCGAAGGTGATGATGGTTTCTCTATCTCTCTAGCAGGGCAAAACAACCGTTACAACGCTATCTATATTGATGGTGCTGTCAATAATGATGTTTTTGGCCTAGCCGGTTCTGGTACCAATGGTGGCCAAACAGGTGTTAACCCGTTATCAGTTGATGCAATTGAAACTTTTCAAATCAATATAGCTCCTTTTGATGTAAGACAATCAGGTTTCTCTGGGGGTTCTATAAACGCTGTTACCCGTTCTGGTTCTAACAATTTAGAAGGTTCTGCATATTATTTTACGCGTAATGAAAGTTTAGTGGGCAAAACACCTGGCGCACTCCTTAATGAGGGAGATGAAGCCGAAAAGGTAAGTGATTTTGCAGCTAATACTTACGGGGTAAGATTAGGTGGCCCATTAATTGAAGATAAGTTGTTCTTCTTTGTAAATTATGAACGAAACGAAACTGAAATTCCGCAGCCATTCATTTTTAGCAATTACACTGGTCGTTCTTCGCAAGCAGATTTAGATGGTTTAAGCAGTTTCTTACAAAACAGTTTTGACTACAACCCTGGTATTTTTAATGATAATACAAGAACATTAGAGAGCAACACCTTTGTTGCCAAACTAGACTGGAATATCAATGAAAACAATAATTTATCTTTAAGACACAGTTACGTTGGTGCTGACAATTTAGAAGCTAGAAGTTCTGGAAACAGAAATATTGGTTTTATCAACGGCTCTGAGCTTTTCAATTCTACAACCAACTCTACTGCTTTAGAATTGAATTCTCGATTGGGCAACAAATTCAGCAATAACTTGATTATTGGTTATACTACTGTTCGTGATGATCGCGATCCTTCTGGTGATCCATTCCCAACGGTTGATATTCAAGATGGTGATGGGACCATTTCTTTTGGCTCTGAGCCTTTTTCAACAGCAAACTTGTTGAACACGGATTATTTGACCATTACCAACAACTTTGAAATCTATGCTGGTCGCCATACAGTAACCTTAGGAGCTAACTTAGAATTTGCTACAGTTAAAAACTTATTCTTTGCCTTCAATTTTGGTGATTATACTTTTGAAGATCAATTTGACGACGCTGGCAACTTACTTTCTTCTGGTTTAAATCAATTCTTGACCGGTCAAATTGCTGACGAATACCAACATGGGTATTCACTGGTTGGTGATGGTACTGTTGGTGATGAATCGAATGGTTCTGCTGATTTTAAGACTTTTCAAGCGGGGTTTTATGTGCAAGATGATTTTCAAATGACCGATGATCTTAAATTAAGCTTCGGCGCACGTATTGATATTCCAAGCTGGGAAGATGGTACTGTTAACGATGATTTTAATACTCGTACTATTCCAATATTAGAAGCCGCTGGTAAAAATCTACAAGGTGCCCAAGTTGGTCAAGGTGTAGGTACGGCTATGTTTGCTCCAAGATTTGGACTTAACTGGGATGTTGCAGGGAAAGGTACAACTCAAATTCGAGGTGGCCTTGGTATTTTCACTTCTAGATTACCTTTAGTATGGCCAGGTGGCACATACAACAACAACGGTGTCACAGGTGGTTTTACTTTTGACGCAACTTTCTTTGGCCCAGGTGCAGGACAAGCGTTCGAGCCGGACATTAATAATCAATTTCAATCGGTAACTCCAGGTTCTGGTGGAATAGGTGGTAATATTGATTTAATAGCTGAAGACTTCAAACTTCCTCAGGTAATGAAATATAACATTGCCATTGATCAAAAACTACCTTTCTGGGGTTTAATCGCTTCTGCAGATTTCTTATATACGGATGTTGTTACCGATATTTATTACGAAAACTTGAACTTAGGTGGACCTGTTGGGGTTTACCAAGGTGCAGACAACCGTCCTTTCTATGATAGAGGTGATGAGATTGATGATACTTATGGTAGAATTATTTTAGCTTCTAACACTGGTGGTGGTAATGCAACCAATGCAACCTTTACGTTAAGAAAACCATTTGATAATGGCTTCGCAGGATCTGTTTCATATACCTACGGGGAATCCAATAAAATCTTTGATGGTACTTCTTCTCAAAATAGCTCACAATGGAGAGGCATTCAAACGGTTAATGGTAAAAACTCACCCAACCTACCTGTAACCCGTTCTGATTTTGCTTTGGGTAACCGTATCGTTGCCGATGCTTCTTACCAAATTAAATGGAGTGACAATGTAAAAACTACGGTTGCGCTATTGTATCAAGGTTTCCAAAATAGCCCATATAGCTTTACCTACAGAGAAGGTAGAGACTTATTAAACGATGATTCACGCGATAACGCGTTAATTTTTATTCCAGAAACGCCTGCTCAAATTCAATTCTCAGGCGATGCTGCTGAACAAGCGGCACAATGGGAACGACTGGATACATTTATTTCCAGTATAGACTACTTAAATGAAAATAGAGGAGGTTATGCGGAGCGTAACGCTGAGCGTGGTCCTTGGAGCCATATTGTAGATTTCAAATTATTGCAAGATTTCACCATTGATATGGGTGGTAAAAAACACACCTTACAATTAACTGCAGATATCTTCAACTTTGGCAACTTATTAAATAGTGACTGGGGTAGATTAAAATTTGCAAGCAGCAATGTTAGCCCTTTAACTACAATTTCTTCTGGTGGTGGAACTCCCGTATTCAGCATCAACGAAGGTGTTATGGATGCAAATGGCAATCCTGACTTTATTCAATTTGATGATCAAGGTATTCAATCATCAAGATGGCAAGCACAATTAGGTGTGCGTTACATCTTTAACTAAGCTTAAGCGCTATTAGAATTAAAACCCCGCCATGGCGGGGTTTTT
>CAYGUO010000141.1:0-8310 GCA_964353095.1 uncultured Flavobacteriaceae bacterium
GGATTAAAGCCTGGGTGCTGATAAAAGTATTCATCTTCAAAAAGAAGCACACATTGTTTGAACCGTTCGGGAACAGCATCCAGTTTTGGGAAACGCCATTGTCCGTCATCAGCAATTCTAGCGCCAATCAAGCTACCATTGGCACTGGTCACCACGGTGGAAGTTGGTTCGCCAAAAAGTGGTTTTGGCAAACAAAAAAACCACCATAAAAACAGGAGCAGTAATAAGCTCAGTTTTATACGATGCTTTATCAATTTCTGAACTATCGGACCACTTCTACCCACTGACCTTTGTTTCTGGCATAGCTTGTATTGTCATACATGGCTTCTACTTGACTAGCTGGTAAATAATACCTTCCTAAGTACGAGGCGTTCAATTTGACACGGAAGCTTTTTGCTTTTTTTGCTTCAAGGTCAAAATAGAAATTAGTTCGGTCATCTCGTATATCAATATAGCTCGCTTGGCCATTATCATTAGTTTCCGTCTCCGCATAAGAAGTATTTACAATCTCCCACCCGCTAGGTACAATTTGGGTTAGTGCCAAGTTTTCCATAGCATCATTAGTGCCGTTATAAACCGTTATGTGTGCCTCTAGTTCGGTACCTTGTCGCAACGAAGAAACGGTCATTGGTTTGCCCAGCACATCTTTGTACACCACTTTTAAGCTTAGTTTTTGTTGCTGTGCCAATTCTTCACCTACAGGTAATTTTCCACTTTGGGTCAGGGTAGCATATACTACATTACCTTGTTTGTTGGCAATTTCAATAGCGTTCTTAAATCCTGATAGTGCCAATGGTCGCTGTGCAATGGCTCTATCGGTCTTTACATTGACCGATTTTCCATTTTGGGTAAACCTAAGGTCAATGGCCTTTCCGCCATTTTTATCGACCATCTTCGCTAAGGCCAATAGCCCGTAAGCCGTTTCTTGCGTGCTGTACCAGCGTTGTGAAGAAAGGTTTTTAGCGAGTGAAATGGCTAGTTCTTTTTGTTGCGCATTACCTAATAAAACCAAAGTTTCCAGAGCCATTGCCCTATTTCTAAAAACCGAACCGTATGTTCTATAATCATACCTATTTGGTTTGATATTGATATTGGCTTTCTGAATTAAAGCTTGGGCAACTTCTTTTTTACCCACTAGGGCATACGCAGCTGCTAAACGCCATTTTGCTTCATTACTTAGGCTTTGGGTTTCGCGCAATCGGTTCATCGCGGCCAGCTCAGGTTGTTGTGCCAATGCTAAAGTGTACAGGCGATAGGCCTGCACTAAATCGGTGTTATAGTGATACCGTTTACTGCTCCATTGTCTTGCTTCGTTTTTTTGATAGCGTAACCAATTGCTTAAAAAGGTCAAGGGCAACTGATATCCTTTTTGTTTGGCTTCCAACATAAAATGACCAGCATAGTTGGTGCCCCAATCATCACTATCACGAGCACCGGGCCAATACCCCATGCCCCCGCTTGGTAATTGAAAATTGTTCAAACGTTTAAGGGCAGCTTTTACGTTGCTTTCAGCTTTCTTCTTTTTATCAAAAGTAATATCAAGGATATCTGCCATGAATAACTGGGGAAAAGCTGCAGAAGTAGTTTGTTCCACACAACCGTGCGGATAGGCCAACAGATATTCCAATCGTTTGGAGAAGTCCATTGGGGGTAGGGTTGAAAACTCAATAACAGCAGTATTGGTGCCCGAGGTACCAAAGGTTTCAAAACTGATGCTTTCTGATTGATTGCTTTCTAAGGTGAATAAGCTGCTTTTTGTGGTAATGGGATTCGGATTTTCGATATCAATTTCTATCTCGTTACCAGCAGTTTCGCCAGCCCCAGTAGCCACTACGTTTATAGTTTGAAATGATGTTGAAGGATTTACCTTAAAATCAAAGTTTACAATTTGCTCTCCCACGGCATCAAAAGAGATTGATTTTGATTTTGGACCCAAAGATTCCAGTGCTTGGCCCGTTTCAATGGTAACCTTTACATTTTTGACCTTTTTCTCCATGGCGAAAACGGTTACAGGAATGGTGATCGTTTCCCCTGGCGATAGCTTTCTAGGTAATGAGGTCAATACCATCAAGGGCTTGCGAACAGGAGTAGTTTTTTCCGCATTACCGTAAGCATTTGCGCCATTTCCAGCTATGAGCATAGTACGTACCGAGCCTACGTAATTGGGCATGCTAAGGTCGTGGGTTGCTTTCTCCCCTGCTTCTAAAGTGAAAGGTCCTAAATAGGTGACCACAGGTTTAAAGCGTTGGGCTTTTTTGTTCTTTGCACCTTCGGCTATTCCGCCGCCGCCAATCGCATAAATATTATCAACACTTACGGAGTAGGCACCCATGACATCATCAAAAATGTCAAAAGTTTTTACCCCTAAGGCCTGCCGTGCATAAAAGGAACTGTGGATATCAGGAGTTTTAAATCGGGTGAGGTCTAGGAGTCCGTCATCGACCACGGCAAGGGAATAGGTCATTGGCTTTTTGTTGTTTTCAGACACCGTTACTTTGAACGATTTTTCAGGTTCTAAAACATCAGGTAGCTGTAGTTGTGGTTCTAAAATGGTTTTAGGATTTTCTACCAGTAGCGGAACCACACCGTACAAGCGTATGGGCAAATCATTTTTTACTTTACCATGCGGTTGTAATAGGGATATGTTGACGTACACGTTGGGTGCCATGTTTTCAGTGATATCAATAGTGGCCTGGGTTTCTTTTGCTGAGGTTTCCAACCATTGTTGCGATAATACCTCGGAGCCATTTTCAATGCTTAATAAAGCACGCCCACCAATATCCGAAGGAAATGTAATTCTTGCTTGCTCCCCTGTTTGGTACTTTTCTTTATCCGTAGAAAAAATCAATATTTTAGAGCTTTCCGCATCATTGGAAGCTGGTCTTTGCCACCAGTTGCGATAAAAATAGGTGGTTCTACCTGTGGCATGACCAGAAACCTTATCTACGACCCTAATCAAATACCGTCCTCCCTCATCATCAGGTACATTGATGTTGAATTTCCCTTTACCATCAACGCCAGTTGTTACGGTCATTTGTTTAAAGGGTCGGTGTACTGTAGCGTTTTCATAACGGGAAAGGTTATCATACCCTCGGTTCCACCACCAGCGCCATTCTATTTTAAAGATTTTTACTTCTAATTCGCGATTGCCAGATGCTTTGCCGTTGGCATCAACGGAAACGACATCAAAACTAGTTTCTTCATCGGTAAGATAAGAGCCATACTGCCTTGCTTTAGGTGACTGGAGCCCCACAAAATGACTGTAAGGAGCTAAATTTTTTGAAAATACATCAATGGAAAAATCCCCACCGCCCTCAAATACTTTTGTGGTAAAAGTTGCTTTGAGCATTCCTGGTGCTTTTCCGTTGAAGGCTATTTTTTGGTTGATGTCCAAATCACCTTTGTTATCCAACTTGCCGCTTAAAAACTGAAGTTCCGTTTCATGAAAGTTACGTATGGGGTCTTGAAACTGATACTTGGGAAAAGCATCAAAAGCCGTGGATGTAGTCTGTAATTTGGCATTGATATCAATTTTTAGATTTCGTGCCGGTGCGCCATGAAGCCATTGTACATTAACTTTTCCCGTTGTGCTTTGGGCTGTTTTTAGTACTTCTTCATCAAATTTAAAATTTACTTTTAACCGGTTTGGCTTTACCGTGGCAATTTTGAGACTTTTGTTAAAGACGGCACCACCTACCAATATTTTGGTATTCCAAGTTCCTGTTGGGGCATCGTCTTTTGTCAGAATAGGGAAGTAATAAAAATCAGCTTCTTTTTTAGCAAAAAGCCCCTCAGCGACCGGTATCGGAGCGTTTGTAAGTACATTGCGTTGCATTAATTTTCCTCTGGCATCAGTAACTTCTAGTACCACAGGATGGTTTTTGGGTAACGGATTGTTACTGTCATTGAGCACAAAGGTCAAATGTGCGGTATCTCCAGGTCTATGCACACCTCGTTCCGCGTATAGAAAGCCCTGAAGGCCGCTTTGCAACTCCGCGCCAGCAATATCAAACTTGCTCATGGATATGGCATTGCCATCGGCTAATTTAGCATAAGCAAAGTTTTTTTCTTTTTCAGCTACGGCAAAGGTTACAGTACTTTCACCATCATAAATGGCAAAGCCAGAAACATCAGTGACCACTTCACCCAATAATTGCTGTTGGTAGTTGTATAATTTGATTTTGGTATTGGGTTCTGGTTGGGCACTCAGTAGATTGGTGGCGGCAAAATGGTACGAACGGTTGTTTCCTTTTTTGACGATTAATCCTAAATCACTGCCCAACAAATTGGTAAAAGCTATTCTGTCCGGATTGTAGTAGGCAACATGGCATGGATTTTCTTGCTCTTCCCAATTGTAGTTGTAATTCCTCCAATAATAAATCTCATTGTCCCAATAGCGTTCTTCCAAACTTTCATCTGTTGAAGTAGGTTCCAAATTGGCAATTTCAGAAAGAGTAGCGGTTTCTCCACAATCATAAGCGGTATGTTCTTTTTTGAAGCTGAACTCCACCCGGTATAAAGAACCTGGATTCACCTGAATAAGTTCTGATAAATCCAAGGCATGTGCTTTCCAATAACTACTGTTTTGGGCATTCTCATCGCTTAGGTCAATTACTTTGTAGGCGACGCGACGGCCAACAGGTCGCAAATCAGAGTTATAGCTTTGTGTCAATTCGTTATTTTGAAGAAATTGTAACATATTGTTCTCAAAAACTTGAATGACCCTCACTTCAACAGCATTGAGGCTTACTGTTTCAAAATAGATAGGGGTTGTCGCTGCATTGGGCAATATGGTGCCTTTTGAAATCAAACGGACCTGTGGTTTTAACTGTTCAAAGGATACTAGTTCAGAGAATGTATTTTGCAAGGTAAAGCCGTAAACACTTTTAATGCCTTGAAAGGCATTGATGCGCACTTCACCCAATATTCGATTGGCAGGATATACATGTAGTACATTACCATCAATCTCATAACGAAGGCTTTCCGCATTTTCTACGGTCACCAAACCATTTAAGTTTTGATTGGCTTCTAACGGTTCTGAAAAGTTTAAAGTCAGCGATGCATTGGGTGCTGTTGCCGTTTTGGCATCAAGTATCACAAACTTGTTTCGTCCTGGAATGGTATAGGTTTCATTCCCCTTGTTTTCAATTGCCAGGCCTGAACCGTTCCATGAAATTTCGAGCTTGCTATCATCCGTTTGTCTTTGGATGCTATCAATTTTAAAACTAAAAAAACGACTTTCCGTATTTGTGGCATCCCACTTTACAGGAACTTTTTTGCCGCTTTGAACTACCTCTAGTATTGAGCTGATCTCTTTTGAGCGCAACACATCTGAAGCCTCTAAGCTACCTGTTAGGTATTGCCATTCTTTACTGTACGATTGAACTTCACCTAAGGTAATCTTAAAGTTGGGCGCGATGGTCTTAAAGGCAAAAGTGTATTTTTTGTACTCGGGTTCAAGTCCTTCAAAGAGCTTGTTTAATAATAGGGTGACCTGGTATTCCGTATCTGGTTTGAGGTGTTCGTTGGGTTGGAACAGCAGTTCTGTTCCATTTTCAATAGACAGTTTGCCCTCAACTTTCGGATTCACCTGAAGGTATTCAGAAGGTAATTCTTGTGCTAGTTCAAACTGTTCTAAGGGTTGTGAAAGTGCTATGCGAATAGGTGCTATAATACTTTGATTGCCATTAGTGTGGTAGCTGATATAGTCTTTGAAGGTAAAAAGATTGTCCGTGTTACTGGTGTCTACTTTTTTTTTACAAGAATTGAATAGAATGAAAAATGATACCAGAATTGTTTTGAGAATACGCCCCATGTTGCATCTTTTGAATTAAACTTTGCTTTAAGCATTAGCAAGATACTTTAAATTGAAAGTATCAAATACACGGTAAATGGGGTTTTTGAGTGTCAACTCCCAATACTTACGGAAAGATATGAGCGAATAGACTTTTCTTAAGAATACTTTGTGATGGAGTAAAATATATTTATGCGGTAGCAAATAGTTTTTAGAGCATCAATTAGCTAGTCAAGGTTCACCGTAAAAAACCCGTTTTCTCTTTCTTGAATACTACCATTAATTGTTAAACTGGCTAATCTGGCAATTCCGCCGCAACAGCCTTCTGGGGGTGAATTTATAATCTCAACCAAAAGTGTAACTGAGGTATCCGTTGCAAATTGAACTTCAAAGTCAAAGGTTCCAGGAGACCAACTATTGCTAAAAAGCAAAAGTGTTGAATTAGGCTCGCTGGCATTTGAAAGATTTACTTCTAGATTTTCAGCGTTAGCACCAATGATGTTGATGTCTTCAACTGTATAAGTTCCATTTAAAAAAACATTTTCCCCATTTTCAAAAATTTCAAAAGCCAATGTTGGAGGGCCTTCGCATAAAACTGCTGCACAATCATCTTCAGGACAACAGGTTGCACATAAAATCATGAAACTAGCTACAACATATTTTAGGAACATAAGTTTTCTTTTAAGAGTTTGAAATGCATAATGGTTGCGTAAAAATAAAAGGTTTACCAACCCCCGGAAGCACCGCCGCCTCCAAATCCGCCGCCGCCGAAACCGCCACCAAATCCGCCACCACCGCCAAAGCTTCCACTACCGCCAAAACCTCCGCTAGAAGAACCGCCACGGCCCATATTGCTTAGAATGATAACATCCCAAATATTGAGGCCACCGCCCTTACCGCCACGATTATTTTTTCCGCCACCTCGCCCTTTGCGGCTGGCCAAAATAATAAGGATTATAAAAAAAATGATAAAAGGTAAAAACGCGTCAAACGGCATCCTTTTATTGGAGAAGTCCCTATCTTCTTTAAATTGACCGGTCAATACCTGAAATATCGCATCTGCCCCTTTGTCCAATCCACCGTAATAGTTAGCCGATTTGAATTGCGGAATGATAATCGTTTCAATAATACGTTTGCTCATAAGGTCGGTAAGAAATTCTTCTACACCGTAGCCGGTACTAATGGCAATTTTACGATCGTCTTTTGCTAAAAGAATGACAACGCCATTATCTTCTTGGCCTTGTCCAATACCCCATGTTTGCCCCCATTTTGCTCCTAAGTAGTTAATATCTTCACCTTCTGTAGTGCTAATGATAAGCACCACAATTTGAGTGGAGGTACTATCACTATAGCGAATCAGTTTTTGTTCTAAAGATGCTTTTTGTGCTGTGGAAAGCAGGTTGGTGTAATCGTAAACGCTAGTTTGCTCTTTTTTAAGGGAAGGCCGCTCAGGAATAGTAAATTGCCCTAAACTGACGTTGTAGCTAAGAAATGTGAATATCACAATTAGCCAAGTGAGGCTTTTCTTAACGTTAATAATCAATCCTTTAGAGGAGTTTAGGTAGGACCTAGCCTTTTGAAATTGCATCGTTCAGTTCGTTGGTGTCGTTATGGTTCCATGGAAAATGGGCTTCAAGTTCTTTTCCCGCTTTTAGCACTCCTTCAATAATTCCTTCTTTGAAATCTCCTTGTTTGAAATGTGAAGCAATGGTTTCTTTGGTGGTTTCCCAAAACCCCCTTGGTACGACCCTGTCTATCCCTTTGTCACCATATATCACAAACTTTTTATCATGGACGGCAACGTAGAGCAAAACTCCATTTTCATCTTTTGTATTGTCCATTTTTAACAAATGAAATACCTGTTGGGCTCTACTGAAATGGTCAATTTTTGCCGTAGGCTCAATATGGACTCGAATTTCGCCCGAAGTGTTTTTTTCTGCTTCAAGAATCGCTTGAACAATTTCTTGTTCTTGGGCGGCACTCAAAAAATCCTCAACTTTTGACATATTTTATTCGAAATCGAAATCAACATCCGGAGCGTTTTCCGCACCAGCATTAGAACTGAACAAGGCTAAACCATCAAAACCAGCGATGTTGGCAATGATATTGGTCGGAATTTTTTCAATTTTGATATTGTATTCCCCTGCCAAATCATTAAAACGGTTGCGTTCAACATTGATGCGATTTTCAGTACCTTCCAATTGTGATTGAAGCTCTAAAAAGTTTTGGTTGGCCTTTAAATCAGGATATCTTTCTACCGTTACCAATAGTCTTGATAAGGCAGATGAAAGCCCGGATTGCGCTTGTTGAAAAGCAGCTAATTTATCAGGTGTTAAGTTATTGGCATCAATAGTTGTTGAGGTAGCTTTTGATCTTGCCTCAATGACATCCTTTAGGGTGCCTCTTTCAAAATCTGCAGCGCCTTGTACCGTTTTGACCAAATTACCGATTAAATCACTTCTTCTTTGGTAAGAACTTTCTACGTTGGCCCATTGTTTGGTTGCTTGCCCTTTCAT
>CAYGUO010000142.1:0-8180 GCA_964353095.1 uncultured Flavobacteriaceae bacterium
AAACAAAACAGTATCTGTTAGTTGATTTGATGCTAAAAAATGCTTGACACGCCCTTCTAAAAGCTTCTGGTTAAATTGATAAGGGTCTTCTACAAAAGCCAAGGGATTAGTGACCAATTGCGCTAATTTCACCTCATTCTTTGCTTCGGCAGTCATGCTTCTGATGATTTCATGAAAGCAATAATACCCCTTTGCTTCCAATTGTTCAATGACCACAGTTTTACCTGTGCCAGGGGCGCCAGTAACGACGATTCTTTTAGATTGCACGTACCTTCATTTTATATTACAAAGGAATGAAATAGAAACAAGCGAAAAAAATTCTGATGTAACGCATTATATTTGTAAAAAATCTTAGATGAACCAAAAGGAATCCGAAGACTTTTATGCACGATTGAAAGAGCAGTTATTGGAAACTAGTAAATGGCCTTCCAATTACCTCTATAAATTTATAGTACCTACTGATAAGGATAAGATAAATACAATTACTGAAATATTTGATAATATGGGTGCTATTATTGAATCTAAAAAATCGAAAAAAGGCACCTATACAAGCGTTTCTGTAACCGTAAACTTAACATCGCCTGATATTGTTATCAATAAGTACAAAGAAGTAGCACAAATTGAAGGGGTAATTTCCCTTTAAGAATGCTTGTATGGTATAATTTTCTTATTTTGCAGGCGTTTAACAGATACTTCCTGTTTATAATAATCATAAACTTTCCAGTTTGAATTTAGTAGAAAACTTAGAATACAACACAGAACGTTCGCATTTAATCATACCTGAATACGGTCGTCATTTTCAAAAAATGGTAGATCATGCCGTTTCCATTGAAGATAAAGAAGAACGAAATAAAGTAGCAAAATCCATAATTAGTGTTATGGGTAACCTTCAGCCACATTTACGTGATGTGCCTGATTTTCAACATAAACTATGGGATCAACTGTTTATTATGTCTGATTTTAAATTGGATGTAGATTCCCCATTTCCCATTACTTCAAAAGAGGTGCTTCAGCAACGTCCAGAGTCTTTGGAGTATCCGCAAAATTTCCCCAAGTACAGATTTTATGGTAATAACATCAAAAGAATGGTTGATGTTGCGGTAAAATGGGAAAAAGGTGATTTACGTTCAGCACTTGAATATGCGATTGCAAATCACATGAAAAAATGTTATCTAAACTGGAATAAAGATACCGTGGATGACAGTGCTATTTTTGCTCATTTAAAAGAATTGAGTGATGGAGAAATTGATTTGGGACCTAATGGAGAAACCCTAACGGAAAGCAGTCAATTTTTGAAGAATAGGATTCAAAAATCGAACAGAACCACTTCGAACAACGGTAATAACAATAAAAAGCACCGCAATAACAATAACAATCGCGGTAAAAAAAGATATTAATTTCTTACCTAAAACCGTAAATGGGAACATTTAGAATTGAGGGAGGGCATCAACTAAGTGGTGAAATCAGGCCACAAGGTGCTAAAAATGAAGCATTACAAATTCTTTGTGCAGTGCTCTTAACCGCTGAAAAAGTTACTATCCATAACATACCGGATATTGTAGATGTAAACAAGTTAATCGCTTTGTTAGAAGATTTAGGGGTCAAAATTCAGAAAAAAGGAAAGGGCTCCTACACGTTCAAAGCAGATGATATTAATCTTGACTATTTACAGTCAGACCAATTTAAGCAAGACGGGCGTGGCCTTAGAGGCTCTATTATGTTAGTCGGCCCCTTGCTGTCCCGTTTTGGTAAAGGGTATATTCCTAAGCCTGGAGGTGATAAAATTGGACGTCGCAGATTAGATACCCATTTTGAAGGCTTCATAAAACTAGGCGCCAAATTTAGATACAATAAGGAAGAACACTTTTATGGTGTTGAAGCTAAAAAACTAAAAGGCACTTATATGCTTTTAGATGAGGCTTCCGTTACCGGTACTGCGAATATTTTAATGGCTGCGGTGCTGGCAGAAGGCACTACAACTATTTACAACGCAGCATGTGAACCGTATTTACAACAATTATGTAAGATGTTGGTACGTATGGGAGCCAAAATTTCAGGTATTGGTTCTAATCTACTGGTTATTGAAGGTGTTGAAGAATTGGGAGGCACAGAGCATACCATGCTACCCGATATGATTGAGATTGGCAGTTGGATCGGTCTTGCAGCAATGACTAAAAGTGAGCTGACCATTAAAAACGTTAGTTGGGATGATTTAGGTCAAATACCTAACGCATTTCAAAAACTAGGGATTAAGTTGGAACGCAGGGATGATGATATTTATATTCCTAAACATGAAAATGGATACGAAGTACAGAATTATATAGACGGTTCCATTTTAACCATTGCCGATGCGCCATGGCCAGGACTGACACCAGATTTATTAAGTATTTTGTTAGTTGTTGCGACGCAAGCCAAGGGTGAGGTGGTGATTCATCAAAAAATGTTTGAGAGTAGGCTTTTCTTTGTAGATAAATTATTGGACATGGGTGCCAAGGTTATTCTTTGCGACCCTCATAGAGCAACCATAATCGGTCACAATTTTAAATCTACCTTAAAAGCTACCGTAATGACCTCACCAGATATTAGAGCTGGTGTATCCTTATTAATTGCGGCACTTTCTGCCAAGGGTACTTCTACCATTCATAATATTGAACAAATTGATCGCGGATACGAAAATATTGATGAGCGTTTACGCGCAATAGGCGCTAAAATTGACCGCGTATAATTACTTGTATAATACTGATTAAAAATATAAGGGTCCAGGCTAAGGTTCTGGACCAATTTTTTTGAATAAGTTTCTTTGTTATTTCTTTAAGCGCTGCATTGTCCGCACCATCTACCGCACCATGTAAGGGTACAAAAATGGAAAAGGTTAAAATCCAAACGATAATGACCATACCTGATTTCAAAAGGTTGAGCATAGTTGGTTCACTGTAGGTATATAGCAGTGTCGCCACTAATTGACCCAATAGTAAGGGCAGTACCACGTAGGTGATTCTTTTCGTGTAAAGTCGGTGCCACGGCTTTAATTTTAAAGGGCTGTAATGGTTCAGTCCTGGATAAACGACCAATTGTACCAACCATATTAAAATGAGCAAACCGGTATCAAAAAGTAGAGCAATAAGCGCTGATAATTGCATGGTATCTGTGGTAAAATTTCTTTAGCAAATTTAAAGCTTTAGCGATGAACTATTAGTACCTCACCTTCCAAGCCCAAAGCATTAATAGTGGATGAATGAGTATCAATCGAACCCATGCCATCCATGCCGGCGTGCATAAACCGTCAGCAATGCAAGTGCCCAACTGAATAAAGTGAATATGCGAGGGAATGAAAAGTACCAGTAAGACAATGATACCAATTGCTGCAAGTTTTCTCCATTTTTTGGTTATCAATAGCAATCCCAAAGAAATCTCCAATACTCCAGAGAGGCTATTTAGTAATTTTGGAAAGGCTAAATAATCAGGAATTAAAGGATAATATTGTTCAGGATATAAAAAATGGGCAACGCCTGCAACAAGCATAAAACCAATGAGTGCTTTCCGGAAGATATTCAAGGTATTTATAGTTGCCATTTGGTTTGGTGATGCACATTTTTAAGAATAATAAAAAAGGGAATCCACCAAATAAAGTCATTGGTAATCAAAGTGTAACTAAACTCAAACGGTACATCACCTTTTAAATAATTGAATATAAAGCCCAACGGACCAAAAATCTTCCCTAAAAATCCAACAGCTACAATAGGCCAATGCTTCAAGGGATTATAAGACGCCCACCAATAACCCAAACCGTAAACGCCAATAACCATGCCCATTCCTTGCCAGACCATAGGATGATTAAGAGGCTCCATACCTACCAGCTCAAAAAAGTGGTTAGGAAAAAGTACCACCCATCCTCCCCAGATGATATTGTAAATAGCAGCAAGTTTTAAGGTCAGTTTCATAGGTTAATTAGATTTAGGGTGATCTACGTGTTAGTTTATTGAACTTGAGGATTTGTGTATCGCGTTATTATAAAAATGAGGGCACTCATTTTAAATATAATGTTTTTTAATTTTTTACACATGCTTTTAAATCGGTACCTGATGCTTACTTAACCAGTTTTCGTAAAGCAACCCATTGTCTGAGCATATCCCTTGAATCACAGGCGGGATAACCAAGCACGGTTTTGCCGGCAGCTACATCACTAACAACTCCCGAACCAGCCCCTACGGTAACCCCCGAATGTAGCGTAGTATGGTCTTTAATGGAAGCACTGCCACCAATGATAACTCCGTCCCCAAGTGTTACGGAGCCTGCCAATCCGCTATGACCTGCCATAATACAAGAACGTCCCATTATTGAATTATGTCCAATTTGAACGAGGTTATCTATTTTACAACCATCTCCGACAATTGTAGAACTAAACTTGCCTCTATCTATGCATGAGTTAGCGCCTACTTCTACCATGCTACCAATAACCACATTCCCTATTTGTGGAATTTTAATCAAGCCCCTACCATCAGGACTTGGTCTAAAACCAAAACCATCGGCACCAATGCTTACATTAGTATGAAAAATGCAGTAGTGTCCAATTTCAGTGCGCTCACGGATAACAGTTCCGGACCAGAAAGTACATCCATTTCCAACTTTTGTATCGTCCATAATAGTTACATTGGGGTATACTACCGTTCCTTCGCCTAAGGTGACGTTTTTACCCACATAACTGTTGGCTCCAATTTTAGAGCCTTTTCCAAGTATGGCCGTTTCGTGAACTACCGCTGTTGGGTGTATTTCTTCTTCAAGAACAGGTAATCCGGGATCAAATAATTCTAAAATCTGCGCCATGGCCAAATCTGCATTTGACACTTTTATCAATACCCTATTATTGCCTGGTTCTAAAGCTATTTTTTCATCAATCACCGCAGCACTTGCGCTTGATTGTTCCCATAATTTTGCATACTTGCGATTACCAATAATGGTAATTTCACCTTCTTTAGCTTTTTCCAGTTGTTCAGGAGCTGTAATGGCAACGGTTGTTTTGCCTAAAACGTCTCCCTTTAATACGGCATTAATATCTGCAATGGTCAATGATTTCATTTTGGATGGTGTGTTTAAATAATTTAATTAAAGATGGGTTGGTTAATATGTGATGCGTTCTTTAGAGCAATATCGGAATAATTTATCCGTAATAGGCAAGCTGTTTTTTAAATAAAAAAAGGAATCAAAAGTATTTAGAACAGAAAGGGATTAGACTAAAGCGTATCATTTGTGTTTAAATTGTCAAAATTGTTTGAATTACACCAGGGTTTTCTCAAAATCTTGAACAAGGTTTTATAAGTTGTGGCTGTTGCGCAACTAAATATTTTATCAAATCAAGTTGTTTTTACGAAATCAAATTAACAAATATACTTGAAAATCAATACTTTATGGATTGATATAAATTTAAAAACCTTATTATTTTTCTGGATTTTGAGTTGTGCAAGAGTTACTTTTGTTGTAGATAGTTTTTATAACCGATATCCGATTCCAATTTTTAAAAGATTAACATTGGTATTGAATTTTGTATTTGGTACATTATCCTCAACACCGAGTTTTACAAAGTCATATTGTAATTGGGCAAAAAACTTTTCTGTGAAGTCATAAATAAGCCCAAAATTCAAATTGAATCCATTCTGGCTGTCACTTCCTCCTGCAAAATCAAAAACCATTATAGTGTAGCCAAGACCTAAGTGAGGATGGATTTTTTCAATAGATTCAAGGTTAATTTCTCCAAAAACTCGAGGTTGAAATATATAGTTACTGACGTTAGACCCTTGAAAATCAGTCTTTCGAGTAAGAATTCCTCCATTAAAAGAAGCACCGATATTTATAGGGGCTAAATCAACAAAGCGAAATTTAATGCCTAAATCAACAATTCCATTGAAATTTTCTCCGATGAAATTCTTATCAATTGGTATTGGGTAGTTTAATTCAAGGCTGATTTTCGAATCTTGTGAATAGGTTGCTATTGCAATTATAATCGACATTAATGTTAAGAATATTTTTTGTTTCATTTTTCTATTTTAAATTATCTACAACTATCGGTTACCACTAATTCACCAAAAAAGTGCTCATAACCAACTTGAAAGATAGGCTATAAGCATTAAAAACGTAATTTGCTGTTATACGCCTAAAAAAGAGGTTATGGATAGTTTTAACGATTTTAAACTGCTTTTAAAAATAAAAAGGCAGCGCGATAATACCATTATTAGGTATACAAACCTGCTTAAAACTTTAAAATTGTTCTTACCATTTTTTTAAAGCTGGTATCTACTGATAAGCGTCCTTAGATTTAACACTTGGGTTTAAAACTAACAATCACTTAAATAGACCCCAACGGCCAAACCACCCTCTGAGGTTTCTTTGTACTTTGTGTTCATGTCTTTAGCAGTTTCCCACATGGTATTGACTACTTTATCTAAAGGCACTTTTGCCTGTGCAGGGTCGGTATCCATAGCCAATTCCGCCGCATTGATTGCTTTAATGGCACCCATGGAGTTGCGTTCAATACAGGGCACCTGTACCAAACCACCAATAGGGTCGCAAGTGAGTCCTAAATGGTGCTCCATTGCTATTTCTGCGGCACAAAGTACCTGTTCTGGGGTACCACCCATTAATTCGGTCAATGCACCTGCGGCCATAGCAGAAGAAACGCCAATTTCAGCCTGGCAACCACCCATTGCAGCTGAGATAGTAGCACCCTTTTTAAAAATGCTTCCAATTTCGCCGGCAACCAATAAAAACCGTTTGATATCATCAAAATCCCCATCATGGTTTTCAATGACCAAATAATACATCAATACGGCTGGTATCACTCCGGCACTTCCGTTTGTTGGTGCCGTTACCACACGCCCTAACGCGGCATTTACTTCATTCACGGAAAGTGCAAAACAACTTACCCATTTTAATATTTGACGGAACTTTACCTCTGTTTCACGAATTGTTTTTAACCACTCTAAAGGCGTAGTGTAGGGGAGACCGGCATTTAGTTTTTCATGCATGTCAAAGGCGCGCCTTTTTACCTGTAATCCACCTGGTAGTATGCCCTGGGTATGGCAACCCGTATAGATACATTCTAACATGGTATCCCAAATTTGCCGCATGCCCAAATCAATTTCATCATCCGTTCGTAACGAGCGTTCATTTTCCAATACAATTGCTGATATCGGTTTTTGTTCGGCAGCACAAAAGGATAATAATTCGGCACCCTTCTTTATAGGGAAAGGAAAGGTTTTGAATACTGCATTATTTTCTTTGGCATGAATACGTTCTTCTATGACCACAAAACCACCGCCGATGGAGTAATAGGTTTCCATAACGGTTTCCCCAGAGCTGAGTTGGGCTTCAAAACACATTCCATTGGCATGAAAGGGTAAGAACTCCCTTAAAAATAAAATATCGGCCTTAAAATCGAAAGGAATCATACGCTTTCCGCCCAAATTCAACTGCTTACTTGTTTTCACTTCTTCAACAGCGGTATGGATGGTTTCAATGGGTATGGTCACCGGGTCAGTACCCAATAAGCCTAATACGATTGCAATATCCGTAGCATGGCCTTTACCCGTTAACGATAGCGAACCGTATAGTTTTACGTTTACCTGTTCAACAGTATCAAATTGCTTGTTCTCGTGAAGCTCTTGTAACCAACGTTCAGCAGCCCGCCAAGGGCCTAGGGTATGCGAACTTGAAGGGCCAACCCCAATTTTTAACATGTCAAAAACACTGATACATTCCATCGTTTTTATTTATACGCTCAAAGATAGGGTGCTAAATGATATGTTTTGACAATAAAAATGACCTAATCTGACACCTTGGCAGATTTTATGTCATGGCATAATCATTGTCCTTCTAATTGCGAGTATAAAAAAGAAGTTTAAAATTTAAGTATATAGATATGAGTAAAATAATTGGAATAGATTTAGGGACAACCAACTCCTGCGTTTCCGTAATGGAAGGTAATGAGCCAGTTGTTATTCCAAATGCAGAGGGTAAAAGAACGACACCTTCTGTAATTGCATTTGTAGAAGGTGGTGAAATTAAAGTAGGTGATCCTGCAAAACGCCAGGCAGTGACCAATCCGCACAAAACCATTTATTCTAATAAAAGGATTATGGGAAATAAATTCTCTGAATCTTCAAAAGAAGTGAAACGCGTACCTTATA
>CAYGUO010000143.1:0-1750 GCA_964353095.1 uncultured Flavobacteriaceae bacterium
GAACAACAAAAGAACGTTCGTAATAGCCGGGAATTTAATTCACTCAGCAAGGAAGTTGAGTTCCAAGAATTGGAAATTCAACTAGCTGAAAAGAATATCAAAGAATTCAAGGTTCAGATTGAACAAAAGAAAGAGGTAATTTCTTCAACAAAAGAAATCCTTTCAGAACGTGATGCGCATTTAAAGCATAAAAAAAGTGAATTGGATGCCATTCTTGCGGAAACTGAAAAAGAAGAATCTGCACTTTTAAAGAAATCACAAGAATTTGAGGCGAAAATTGATGAGCGTTTGGTAAAAGCTTACAAACGTATTCGCCACAATGTAAAAAATGGTCTTGCGGTAGTGCCTATCGAACGTGGTGCTTCTGGCGGGTCTTTCTTTACCATTCCACCTCAAGTTCAGGTTGAGATTGCTTCAAGAAAAAAAATTATCACAGATGAGCATAGCGGAAGAATTTTAGTGGATCCTGCTCTTGCCGAGGAAGAGATTGCGAAAATGCAAAAGCTTTTCAAAAAGCTATAAGCGTTACATTTTACATATTTTAAAACCATCCTTTTTAGGATGGTTTTTTCTTTTGTAGTTTTAACTTATGAAGACAATACTAATCATTTTATCACTATTAGTGTATTCAAGTGCCGTTGGTCAAAATTTAAATCAATTCCTCTGGAAAAACAGATTGCTTATTTTAGTGGTTAACACTAACACTAAAGGGCTAGTCAAGCAAAAGAACCTTTTTGAGAAAAATAAGGAGACTTTAAACGAGCGTGACATCCTAGTTTTTGAGGCAACTGAACAACTCAAAAACCAGCTCAATATAGACAACAGTTTTCAAGGGGTTTTACTTCTAGGAAAGGATGGAACTATAAAGTTGAAAAAAAACTTTGTAGTCAGTATCGAAGAAATTATTGTTTTAATTGACGGTATGCCCATGCGAAAAGCAGAGCTATCAAGAAATAAAGGTTAACTATTTAGTAGTCCGAGTATTTTTTGTTCCACTTCATCAGTATCCCATTTTTCTTCAATATTTGGCATGTTCATCACGTCGCTCATAATACGTTCTTGCATTTCGCCTATTGCCAATGCCTCTGAATAGGGCCTATCTGAAAAAGTAACACGACTATAAAGAGGAATCCATTTTTCAGGATGTTTTTGGGCAAACTGCTTTTCTATCTTTTTCTGAAGTAAAAAACGATGGTCCGCAGTTTTACTACTCATTTCCATAAAATTCCGATAACTCAATTCTGCAATAGCATCTGCATTCGGTTTTCTATTTTGTTGATACTTCGAGAAAATCGCCTCCCAATCATCTCCATGTTTAGTGATAAGTTGGTTTAGCTCATAAATATCTTCAAAACCAGCATTCATACCCTGACCATAAAAAGGAACAACTGCATGGGCAGAGTCACCTACTAAGGCCACTTTGTCCCAATAGGTCCAAGGGTAACACTTCATCGTTACCATAGCACTGGTCGGGTTCTTAAAAAAATCCTTTGTAAGGTTTTCAATATCCTTCCTGACATTGGGGAAATAAGTTTCAAAAAATGTTTGTGCCTCAGTTTCATTTGTTATTTTTTCAAAAGAAACTGCTCCTTCAAAGGGAAGGAAGAGTGTGCATGTAAAGCTCCCATCGAGGTTTGGCATGGCAATCAACATAAATTTTCCTCTAGGCCAAATATGAAATGAGTGCTTATCCAATTTATGTGTTCCATCATTATTGGGCGGTATGGTAAGTTCTTTATAACCAACATCA
>CAYGUO010000143.1:1760-8135 GCA_964353095.1 uncultured Flavobacteriaceae bacterium
TTGATATTCCTTCCATTCGCTTTTTTCCGTTTCGCCAGTGTACACTTTCGCTTCAGGTAGGCTAACATCCCATACTTTTTCATTAAATCGAAAATCAACACCAGCTTCCTCTGCCAAATCAATCATTTTACGATTTAAAATACCCCTAGAGATGGACCAAATCGCTTCGCCTTCTTTTCCATATTTCTGAAAATACACATCCTTATCAACAACATGCATTGCTCTTTTGTCCAAAGGGATGGCCAGCTTTTTAACTTCATTTTCAATACCAACTTCCCTTAACGACTTCCAACCCCTATTGCTCATAGCCAAGTTAATGGAGCGTCCGGAAAATTTAATCGTACGAATATCGGGCCTGCGGTCAAAAACGGTTATGGAATGTCCTCTTTTTCGTAGATAAATTGCCAATAATGAGCCTACTAAGCCTGAACCAATAATCGTTATATCCTTTGGGGTTTGCTCCATAATACCAATTGCCTTTTTACTAAGCATTTCCATAAAAGTAATAACAATTTAAATAGTGACATTTTTATCAGAAACTTATATCAAAAATCTATATTTTGTTTAATATTTACATATTTTCGTTAAACATTTATGCACAAGAAATTAAACCTACCTGAAAAGATATGTCCTGTTTGCGATAAGCCCTTTAAATGGCGAAAAAAATGGCTTAACAGCTGGGATGACGTCAAATATTGCAGCGAACGCTGTCGACTAAATAAAAAGAAAGATGAATAACCTCATTTGGTTTCAAAACAACCTTAGGGTTAAAGACAATTATTCATTAACAGCAGCCTGTGCTGGTGAACGTATAATTGCAATATACTTTTTTGACCCGCGACTCTTTGAAACCGGAAAATATGGATTTAAACTAACAGGCAAATACAGAGCAAAATTCTTAATTGAATCGGTTCAAAACTTAAAAGAAAATCTGGAAAAACTGAACATTACGTTATTCGTATTTTATGATACCCCTGAAAACATACTACCTATACTTCTAAAAAAGCATCAGATTTCCAATGTATATCTACAAAAGGAATGGACAAAAGATGAAATTAGAGTGCTGAAGGCTACCAAAGAAGTTTGTGATGACAAGGTTCAATTCCTTCAAAGCTATGAGCAATTACTTTTTCATCCAGAAGATGTCCCTTTTGATAATTTTAGCCAGATACCGAATGTGTTTACGGCTTTTAGAAAAAAGTGCGAAAAATATGGTAGCGTTAAAAAAGAGGTTGCCGTTCCAGAACCAAAATCAAATGAAAATAGAGTTGAGAATAACACGACCATACCAGATTTAAAAGACTTAGGGTTATATGATTTTGAAATGGATAAACGCACGGCTTTTCCATTTACTGGCGGGGAAAATATCGCTTTGGAACGTTTACAAGAGTATTTTTGGGAGAACCAGCATCTATCGACCTATAAAAAAACAAGGAACGGATTGGTGGGCGCTTCTTACAGTTCAAAATTTTCGCCTTGGCTGGCAAATGGCTGCATTTCCCCTAGAACCATCTACTGGCAAATAAAAGAATACGAACAGCAAATTATAAAAAATCAAGATACCTATTGGCTGATATTTGAGCTCATCTGGCGCGATTACTTTAAATATGTAAGTCTGAAATATGGAAGTAAGATTTTTAAAATAGGAGGAATTCTAGACAGGGAATATGAGTGGCAACAAGACAAAAACACCTTAAACAACTGGATACATGGCAAAACCTATGAGCCCTTTGTAAATGCTAATATGAAAGAGCTTTTACATACAGGTTGGATGAGCAATAGGGGCAGACAAAATGTAGCCAGTTATTGGTCCAAAGAATTGGAGCAAGATTGGCGTATAGGTGCGAGTTATTTTGAAAGTGTATTAATTGATTATGATGTGCATAGCAATTGGTGCAATTGGATGTACCTAAGCGGTGTTGGTAACGACCCCAGAGACCGAAAATTCAATATAAAAAGACAGGCTGATATGTATGATGGAAATCAAGAATTCCAAAACATTTGGCTAACCTAACACCTTACAGATGAAAATAGTACGATTGATATTGGGTGACCAATTGAACCAACAACACTCGTGGTTCAAGAATACGGAAGATGATGTTGTTTACTTGATGGCAGAAATGCGGCAAGAAACTGATTATGTGAAACACCACATTCAAAAAGTAGTTGGTTTCTTCGCGGCAATGCGAAATTTCAAGAAGGATTTAGAATCCAAAGGCCATACGTTTCTTTACTATCACATAACCGATGGGGAAAATCCGCAGGACTTGGAAAAACTAATTGCCTTGGCTCTAGAAAAAACAGGTGCAACTTCTTTTGAATATCAACTGCCTGATGAGTACCGTCTTGATGAGCAATTAGAGACCATTTGTGATAAGCTTGACATTGCTACAAAAGCTGTGGACTCTGAGCACTTTTATACGAGCCGATACGAGTTAAAAGATTTCTTTGAAGGAAAGAAACAACTCATTATGGAAAGTTTTTACCGAATGATGCGCAAGAAACATGACATTATGATGGTCAACAGCCAACCAGATGGCGGCAAGTGGAACTTTGACCACAACAACCGCAAAAAATGGACGGGTACGCATGAGATCCCCACAGAATTAAATTTTGAGCAAGAGGTATCCTCCATCGTTGAAGAAATAAAAAAGGCAAATGTTACCACTTTCGGAACGATAAAGGAGCATGCTTTTAATTGGCCCACCTCAAGAAAGCAGTGTATGTCTTTACTGGATTATTTCTGTGAATACTTATTGGTACATTTTGGAGATTACCAAGATGCAATGCATACCGAACAAAAATTCCTTTTTCATTCTAGGTTATCCTTTGCAATGAACTCAAAAATGATGTCACCCAAAGAAGTTATTGATACCGTTCTTGATTTTTATTATGAAAACACAGACCGTATTGATATTTCACAAGTGGAAGGATTTGTGCGTCAGATTCTTGGCTGGCGTGAATATATGCGTGGTATTTACTGGAAGGAAATGCCCAAATACGCCAAAATGAACAAATTGGAAAACCACAATCCCCTACCCGATTTCTTTTGGACCGGTACTACTAAAATGAACTGTATGAAACATGCAATTGGTCAAAGTTTGGATGAGGCCTATGCACATCACATTCAACGTTTAATGATTATCGGTAATTATGCCTTACTAACTCAAATACATCCTAATGAGGTCGATAATTGGTATTTAGGGGTTTATATTGATGCTATAGAATGGGTTGAAATCACCAATACAAGAGGAATGAGCCAATTTGCCGATGGAGGAATTGTAGCGACCAAACCTTATGTGAGCAGTGCCAATTATATTAATAAGATGGGTAATTACTGCAAAGGATGCCACTACAAACATTCAAAAAAACTAGGAGATGATGCTTGCCCATTCAATGCACTATATTGGAATTTTTTAGATGAGAAAAAAGAATTTTTTCAAAATAACCAACGTATGGGCATGATGTTGAACCTGTTGGGCAAAAAAAACCCTGAAGAGCTACAGGCGCTAAAAGAAAGGGCGAGAACAGTAATTCAAAATCCAGATACTTTTTAACTTTTCTTAACTAAAGTTGGTCATCCAATAAAGTTATTTACACGTATATAAATTAGACTATTCCGCGAGAGCGCCTATATATAAAAAGTCCTTCACAATTTTTGCGAAGGACTTTTCATTTTATATTATTGCTTCGTACTATTTTAGAATCTTGTCCACTATTCCGTAAGCCAAAGATTCTTCGGCACCCATCCAGTAGTCACGATCAAAGTCTTTCATTACTTTATCAAAATCTTGTCCGCAATTATCTGCTAATATCCTAGCACCCAATTCTTTGGTTTTAATAATCTCTTTAGCCTGTATTTCAATATTAGATGCTTGGCCTTGGGCCCCACCACTTGGCTGGTGAATCATAACCCTTGCATGCGGTTGTATAAAACGTCTTCCTTTTTCACCAACGGACAATAATATAGATCCCATGGATGCAGCTAAACCAGAACAGACCGTTGAAACCGGGCTCTTAATTTGTTTGATTGTATCATATATAGCAAAACCAGATGTCACATAACCCCCTGGACTATTGATGATTAACTGAATTTCTTTATCACTCTGCAAATCGAGGTATAGTAACCTATCAATTACATGCTTGGCAGAATCATCGTTGACCATTCCCCATAAAAAAACCTTGCGTTCAGCCAATAATTTTTCTTGAATAGCTTCCTGTACTTTTCCTTTCTTTGAACTCATTTTTTGTTTTTGTAATGCTTACAAAATTAATCAAATAATTTATGATTTAAGACTCTTGTAGATAAGCTTTGTCAATCCATACAAGAATGTTAATCCGTTTCTTACATTTAAGAAAATCTTCACTTTTCACATACAAAACCGACTGTTTCACAACAATTTATAAATATTGTTAAAACCCCAGCGTTTCTTTGCATTAATAGTAATTGAACGAATTTATCGCACTAACAACGTGAAATTTAAGGGTTTTAAAGAATTGGAGATACTTTTACAATTGTAATTGATCCCAAATCGTTACAACCCAAAATCTGAACTTGACCTAAGCATAAAGCATATCCTAACCAGGCATGTATCATTAGGTCGAGAAAGATTAAAATTAATTTCAAAATCTTGACCTATGAAGCTAAGTACTACTTCAACTTTAAAGAAATCGCTTCTTTTTGTATTTTTTTTATGCTTGTTATTTTCAAGCAACCTATTATTTTCTCAGGCTAATTCCATTACAACTGGGGCGTCTTTTACCTGGGATGGTCCCCAACCCCAAAATGATAGACCGGCAACTCTTGAAAGTATAACCATTAATGGTAAAGTGTACAGCACTTTTGCAGTACCTTCAGGATATTCACTAATTCAAGTTGGTCCAGCTGGCGATGGCGATAATAGAATATATGAAGATGGCACTCAGATATTGGGTACTAGTGCAGATCCAACATGGAATGCAGAAGCTTTAAAAGCATATCAAAGTTTAAATCTAAATTATTATTTTTCCGCTTCAAATAATGGAGAAGCCATTTGTAACGATTATTCTGCTGTACCAACTACTATAGGTCAAATAAAATCCGTTACCTACTCTCCAGCACTTCCTGTAAATGATGGAGCAGTTCTAGCAGTTACCGAGCGTAATGCGAATAACTGCCAGCATATTTCACTCTACGGAACCTTACCAGGTAGCAATACAGTACAATTATTAGGTCAAACTTTTGTAACTCCGGATGGAGCTTATTCTGGACCACAACCAAACATACCACCACCACCGGGAAGTGATTATTGGTTAACTGAACGTGTGAATCACACTGGCGGAACCATTGGTATCGCTTTATATGAATTAACTGAATTTGCACCAACGGGTTCTACGATTACAGAAATTCGGTTTACTGCTGCAACGGTTGACGTCGCCGATGGTAAATTTTTGATTATGCAGGAGTATGCTGTTGATGAATGTATTGATATTAAATTAGATAGAGACGGTAATGGTGATGTTGGTCTAAATGATAACGTACCTGCTGGAAGCGAATTCACATTAATCACTGGACCAACCAACGGTACACTGACCTTTAATTCAGATGGCACTTATAATTACCAGCCCAATGCTGGTTACTCTGGTACAGATAGCTTTGAATATGAAGTTTGTTTACCTCCACCAAATAGAAATGTTTGTGATACTGCAACAGTATGTATTGGTATCGGACCAGATGCTCTAGCTGATAGTGCGGTAGTAGAAACCAATTCTTCAAACAATCAAATCAATGTTTTAGATAACGATATTTTTGGAAGTTCAGGACCTCAAGCGAGCAATGCAATTACAGACAACACTAATCCTGCAAATGGCTCGGTAACCTTAAATAATAACGGTACACCAGGGAACCCTTTAGATGATTACTTCACATATACCCCAAATGGTGGTTTTGAAGGAACAGATTCTTTTACCTACGAGATTACCGATGCGGCAGGCAATACCGCTATAGCAACAGTAATCATAACCGTTGCGCCAGATTCAGAAGACGATGACATTCCCAACCCAATTGATTTAGATGACGATAACGATGGTATCACCGATGCAAATGAATCACAAGAATGTATTGATGATGACTACATTCAATGGGGGTTAAACAGCCCAATTGGTGGAAGATCTGTTGATTTCGTCCAGAATGCAGCAATTACCAACTGGTTATTGGCCAGTACGGGCAATATTGCCACAGGTGCAGGACTTAACAGCACATCGCCCGGTTCCGAGCTTCAAATAACTAGTCTGGATGCGTACACCTATGCAGAAGCACTGGCCAACAATGAATATATACAGGTAAGCTTTACAACCGGCTCTGGAATTTCAGGCCAGATGATTGAACGTTTAGGT
>CAYGUO010000144.1:0-8122 GCA_964353095.1 uncultured Flavobacteriaceae bacterium
AACATATTTTGGGTGGTTCATTTGATTTCCATTTCCAAGGGTCATTTAGCAATCTAAAATGTTGGGTAAAATCTACATTACTTAAAGTCCAGTCTGTACGGTTCCAAAAACCCGTTTTAGATTCAATTTTGTCTTCAGCTCTTAATGGAACAAATTTTACACGCATATTTTTATCCACTATCAATATTAGGCTATCCTTGCTTTGATGTATGATTTTACCAAGCAATTCTTTCCCT
Source organism: uncultured Flavobacteriaceae bacterium (assembly GCA_964353095.1). Classification (GTDB taxonomy): domain Bacteria; phylum Bacteroidota; class Bacteroidia; order Flavobacteriales; family Flavobacteriaceae; genus Croceitalea. The sequence goes on from CAYGUO010000144.1 coordinate 237, forward strand.
GATTTAATTTTTTTTCGTTTGACTTTGGTTGGCATAGTGCCAATAGAATCAGAAAATACGTGTGTAATATTTGATTTTTTTCTTCCAAAATTAAATGCGAATCCATCAAGTGGTGTAATAAATCCTTTTTCTCCTATCTGCGTAGATTCTGTGGCTAGCCAAAAGATGTCCGAATCCAATGATTGTCCATAAGTAAATTGAACAAATGCGATAAAGATGATTAGAACTTTAATTTTTTTCATAATTGTGGCTAACAATTGGATATGATCATTGATGATATATCCATTATACCTGTAATATAGCAATATTCTAATTTTTAGGCATAAAAACCACTCCGCTACAAGAATCCGCTTTTGCCCCAGTAACCGAAGCATACACATTGTTCTGCTGCAATTCCCTTAAAACCCCCATAAAGGCAAAAACCAAAGCCTCTTTAAATTCGATAAACTTTTTAGGAGGAATATGCACTTTACAGTGATTCCCTAACTTTTCTTGTAGGGTATCCATAAAAAAGGCATTCAATGCTCCACCACCGGTTACCAATACTTGGCTACCTGTCTTAGGTTTTTCTTTTAGTATCGTCAGTGCGATTTGTTCGCAATTATGATGGATAATAGTATGCAAGAGGTCCTCAGTCTTTGCTTTACGCTCCTCAATCAAAGGAACAATTTCTGCGGTAAACCATTCGTAGCCTGTAGATTTTGGGTAAGCTAGTTTATAGTATTCCAAAGCATTCAATTTTGAAAGTAATTCAGGCAGCAATTGTCCGCTACGTGCCAATTGCCCATTTTCGTCATACTTCAAATTGATTTTTTCGGTTAGGTAGTTCAAGGGCATATTGGCAAGACCGATGTCAAAAGCAACTCGTTTTCCGTTTTTATCAAATGAAATATTACTGATACCACCCAAATTGAGGCAAAACTCATATTCCTGTAGTAGCAAGCTGTCACCTATAGGAACCAAAGGTGCTCCCTGACCACCGAATTCAACATCTAAAGACCTAAAATCACAAATCACTTTTTGCCCTGAGGTAGTTGCTAATAGCTGTCCATCGCCCAATTGAAAAGTAATGCCTTCTTCTGGTCTGTGGTGCGAAGTATGTCCGTGACTTGCAATAAAATCCACTTCCAACCCATGCTTTTCAATAAATGCTTTGGCTTGCTGACCTAGCCATACCCCATAATCTAAATGCAATTTTTGATGTTGTTCTTCTGAAAGATGAATGGCATTTTTTAGCTTTTCATATAATTCGTCATCATAAGAAACGGTATCTGTTTGTCGGATTTCGAAATCCCAATTCCCTTCTTTTTTCCAAACATGGCAGTAGGCAATATCCAAGCCATCTAAAGAGGTGCCTGACATCATTCCTAATACTTTAAAAATATGCATCTAATTCAGGTTTATCGGTAATTTTCCCTTTGTTTCAATTTTCCCATTGAAATGCTCGACAGCATTTTCTTGAAAAGATTCAAAATCTTGGTAAGCAATGACGATGGCTTTTGCTTTTTGATAATCAAAAAGTCTCAAAGCATAAGGATTACCAAAAAGATATAATAAACAATTTTTGGTGTTCAACAACTCATTTACCTTATCTATGTCCCTTTTGTCAAGGCCAAAACTGTTGGTCGGTTTCATCTCTGGAGGAAATAATACGACCAGTTGATTTTCTTTATTTTTAGAATCGGCAAAAATTTTAGTGCTAAAAACACTGGCTTCTTTTTTCCCAATTTGAACGAGCTGAAACCCTGATTCCCGAAAATTTTTAATATCCGTTTCGCTACCCTTGAACAAAGTCAAGGTTTTTTCTGCCAAGGTTTTCATTAAACCATTGTAATCATAAGCTATTGGTTGCTGCTTGTTTTGTAATCCACGCTCTTTTAGCGACCAAATAAGTTCAAAACTTGTATTGATTTGCTTTTCTGATGCATTCTTTAAAATAAGTTCAATACCGGCTGTAGTATGTTCGGCAAAACACAACACATCGTTACCCGCCTCAAAAGCTTCCCATTCCAATTGTCCTTTTTCTTGATATAATTTGCTTACGCTATGCATGTTTAGGGCATCGGTAATAATTACTCCTAAATGGCCAAATTCCTTACGGAGCAAATCAGTTACTATAGGTTTTGATAGAGTAGAAGACCTAGCCTCATCATGGCTTAAACTAGGAACGGCTAAATGGCCAACCATAACAGAATCAACACCATCTGCAATTAGTTTTTTGAATGGGAACAATTCATTTTCAAGAAGTTCCTTTTTTGGTTTATCGATTCTAGGAAGCCCTAAGTGTGAGTCAACCGCTGTGTCACCATGCCCCGGAAAGTGTTTGATGGAGTTAAGAACACCACTTTTATTCATGCCAGTGACAAAGGCCAGGGCCTTTTCATAAACGTTTTTAGGATTATCACCAAATGAACGATATCCAATTACTGGGTTGTCGGGGTTGTTGTTGATGTCCACAGCGGGACATAAATTCCAGTGTACGCCTGCTTCGTTACAGTCATGACCAATATGTTCCCCAACTTTTTCAATAAGACCATTATCGTTAACCGCACCAAGCGTAAGGGCATACGGATATTGAGGGGTCTCTTCAATTCGCATGGCAAGGCCCCATTCTGCGTCTATGGCAATTAATAAGGGGTATTTTGAAGCTGCTTGATACCTTGAAATAAGCTGTTTTAATCTATCAAGACTTTTTGCATTATAGCGCACTTTTTTTTTGCCCTCATAATTTGTGGCCGCACTTGCTCTGCTATGAAAAAAACAAATGGAACCGACACCTTGATTGGTGATTAGATTTTCAATTTTTTGAATTTCTGCTTCGGTATCGTTTATAAAGGCTGCCGGCATAAAAAACTGTCCAACTTTTTCTTTTTGGCTCAAAAGTGTTTTTGCCTGTGCTAGTGTGGGAAATTTAGTCATTGGTCGTGGCTCCTTTTTTTCCATAATCTGGCGGATATTTAATGTATTTTAAAAGTATAAGCGAGGGAATTGCTGCAAAAACCACCCAGATAAAGAATCCGTCATAACCCAACCATTCTTGCATGTAGCCGCTAATTAGGCCTGGTAACATCATTCCTAATGCCATAAAACCAGTAGCAATTGCATAATGTGCAGTTTTTGACATGCCTTCGGCGATGTAAATCAGAAAAACCATAAACCCTGCAATGGCAAAGCCATACCCAAACTGTTCCAACACCACCGTAGTCACGACAGCAACCAGACTTGTTGTTTTAGTAATGGCCAAAAAAGCATAAAACGCATTGGGAATATTCAAGGAAAGGACCATAAGGAAAAACCATTTTTTAAGGCCGTCCCTTGAAATAAGGATGCCGCCTAAAATACCTCCAATGGTTAGCATGATGACCCCTACGGTTCCATAAATAGTGCCTACTTCGGCCGTTGAGTAGCCAAGGCCGCCAACTTCTTCGCTATCTAATAGAAAAGGAGAAGCCATCTTGACCAATTGCGATTCGCCCAATCTAAAGAACAAAATAAAGGTGAGGGCCATACCCATATTTGGTTTGGTAAAGAAGGATTTAAAAATCTCTAAATATCCTTGTGGTTTTTCTTTTACAATTGCCTTAGATGATTCATATTTTGGAGTGACCAATAAGTTGGAAACGGTCAACAACAGCATAATTGCACCAGCGGCAAGCATGGTGATGGACCAAGCTTTGGTGTTATCCCCATAATGATTTTCTAAAAAGCCCGCCATGATGACCAACAAGCCTTGACCTGTGACCGTTGATAGCTTGTAAAATGTACTGCGAACCCCAACAAAAAACGATTGTTTTTCTTGGGTCAAACCGATCATATAATAGCCATCTGCAGCAATATCATTGGTGGCTGAGGCAAATGCAGCCATCCAAAAACAAGCGAGTGTGGTAACAAAAAAGATATTTGTAGGTAGAAATAGTCCGACCCCTAAAAAGGAGAAGGCAATTACCAATTGCATGATTAAAAACCAATTTCGTTTAGTGCCTATCAATTCTAAAAACGGACTCCATAAGGGTTTGATAACCCAAGGCAAATAAAGCCAGCTGGTATACAAACCGATATCGGCATTACTGACCCCCAGTTTTTTATACATGATGACCGATACGGTGACCACCATAACATAAGGCAGGCCTTGCGTAAAATATAAGATGGATACCCACCACCAGGCATTTTTATTTTTTTCGACTTCTGGCATAGTTTAGTTAGTGGTTATATAGGTTTTTGGCATAATTATCATTTCACTTCGATTTCCGTATGCATCTTCAATTACAAATCCGAGTAATTTCTTCCGCTTATCTTCTAAGACAAAATAACTCGTTGCTTTGTTCTTAGAAATGTACGTTTTTTTCAATAATTCTGTTTTGTCAATCCTTGAACTCTTTTTTAGGCTGTAAACAGATAGAAACCGTGGCACCGAATCAAAATGTGAAATCTTCACTTCCATTTGGCCATCCTGATTTAAAACGGATGTAATGAGTGGTGCTGTAATGGTGCGGTCGGGTTTGTTAGCCATTGCCGGTTGTAGGGCTTTTTTTGTATAGAACTTTTTGCGTAATTGTTTTCTAATATCCTCATCTGTTTTTATGAGTGATTTTGCACTAAAGAAAACATTTCCTGAAACTTCAGGTGTATTTCTAGCTAGTGCAAGTTGTTTGGGTACTTCCTTTTTATCGTTCCATGCTTCGTCAGCATTATTTCTAATTTTATAGGCTCCGTTACCCATATAAAGGTTGGTGTTGCTTGAATTTTTAGCCCACCAATTGGTAATGGTTTCATGGGCAGCTGGGGGATACTTCATGCTCCAATACGCCTGAGGCACGATATAATCAAGCCATCCATTTTTCATCCAGACAATGGGGTCGGCATAAAGGTCTTCATAAGTGGTTTGGCCTGCTTTTGTAGCTGAACCTTTTGGGTCGCTAGACTGGTTTTTCCACACTCCAAACGGACTCACACCAAAACGAACCCAAGGTTTTTTTTGATTGATAGTTTGATGAACTTTTTTGATGAGAGAATCTACATTGCTTCTGCGCCAATCTTCCAAACTTTGATTATCAATTTTTTTGTTTTGATAGGATAGCGAATCGTTAAAAACTTCACCGGTGATTTTATAGGGATAGAAGTAGTCATCAAAATGGATACCATCAATATCATAGTTTTGGACCACTTCACTTACGATATTGGTCAGGTGCTGTTGAACCTGCTTATTTCCTGGGTTATAATAATATTTCTTGCCATATTTTACCATCCAATCGCTATGTTGATTGAAATCATGGTTCTTGGCAAGTATAGTGGTATCCAAATCAAAAGTAGCACGATAGGGATTGAGCCAAGCGTGAAATTGCATTCCCCTTTCGTGTGTTTCTTCTAACATCCATCGCAAAGGGTCTTCAAACCTAAGTTTAGGCTCCCCTTCTTGTCCACTTAAAAAACGGGACCACGGGACAAGTTCTGACGGGTAAAATGCATCGCCAGCGGTTCTTATCTGAACAATCATGGTGTTAAAGTTCAAATCCTCATAAAAATCCAATAAACGGAGAAAATCTTCTTTTTGCTTTTCAGCAGTATCATTAGCAGATTTGGGCCAATCAATATTCACCACCGTTGCTACCCAAATACCTCGAAACTCAGTTAGGGGATGTTTTTCGTACTTCAGACCAGCACAAGAACAACATAGTAATACTAAGCAAAGCAGTGCGTTACGCATAAAAAATATTCTTCGTTTAGAAAGATACCGAACTAACTAGGTTTTATATACTTTTTAAGACTATAAAAAGTGGTGACGAACAAAGCCTTCCATAGCGGCATATTCAGCCAAACCTAATGTTCTGTATTTTTCGGCCGTATTCTTATTGCGTTCCTCGGCACGCATCCAGAATTCTCGTGTATCATCACCTTGAAACATGACTCCGTCTTTTTGTGATTGATGGCAAAAGATGGCATTTCGTTTTTTAAGTACTTGAGCGGGGCTCATTGGTACGGCCATTTCTATTTCATGAATATCCCACTCGTGCCACGCTCCGCGATAAAGCCATAACCAACAATCTTTCATGTAAGGTTCTTCTTTTAACAGTTCTAGAGCGGTAAACACCGCATCTAAGCAAACACTATGGGTGCCATGTGGGTCTGCCAAATCGCCAGCAGCATAGATTTGATGTGGTTTTACGGTTTTGATAATATTCACCATAATGTCAATATCGGCTTGGGAAAGGTTATTTTTTTTGACTGTTCCAGTCTCGTAAAAAGGAAGGTCCAGAAAATGTACGTTTTCATCTTCTAGTCCTAAATACCTTGTTGCTGCATAAGACTCGCTCCTTCTAATAGCGCCTTTCATTTTTCTTACCTGTAAGGAATCTAGGCTACTTTCTTTTTTGGTTTTGATAGATTCGATTATGGAAACCACTTCTTTTGAAGTACTGATACTTTTAGCAATTTCAGCAAATTTTAATGCTTCATTATCAGTAACGGCAATATTTCCTGACGTTTGATACGCGACATGAACATCATGACCTTGTTCAATAAGCCTATCAAAAGTTCCACCCATAGAAATCACGTCGTCGTCTGGGTGTGGGCTAAAAATAATAACTCTTTTCGTTTCAGGTTTGGCTCTTTCTGGTCTATTCGTATCATCGGCTTTGGGTTTTCCGCCTGGCCAGCCTGTAATGGTGTGTTGTAGTTTATTGAACATTTTTATGTTGAGGTCATACGAATCTTGTTGTGCTAGCAAACCTGACATGCCATTATCGTTATAATCTTTGTCCGTTAAACTCAATATAGACTTTCCAGCAGTAATACTTAACCAGAGAACAGCTTTAGCCGTTAATATTTCGTTCCACTCGCATGATTCATCAACCAACCATGGGGTCTTATTTCTGGTCAATTTACTACCAGCACCATTATCCAGAACAAAAGTGCAGTTGTGGTGTCTTTGTAAATAGGTGGCAGGTACTTCTGATGATATTTCGCCCTCAACCGTATTTTTAATAATATCGGCCTTGTTCTGTCCCCAACCTAACAACACAATACGTCTTGCATTTTGTACGGTTGAAATTCCCATTGTGATTGCCCTACGTGGTACATTGTCTATCCCTAAAAACGAAGGTGCAGCATCTACTCGTGTAATATGGTCTAGGGTGATAACCCGCGTGCCAGAATTATAATGGGATCCTGGTTCGTTAAAACCGATATGCCCTGTTCGACCAATACCCAATAATTGGAAATCGAGCCCACCAAAATCTTTTATTTTTTGTTCGTAGTTCAAACAATAGGGAATGACCTCATCACCGGTCAAGGTGCCATCAGGGATATTGATATTTTCAGGAGAAATATCAACATGGTTAAATAAATGCTCATGCATAAAATACCAATAACTTTGTCGGTTATCTTTTTCCATGGGCAGGTACTCATCAAGATTGAAGGTAACGACATTGGAAAAACTTAAACTTTCTTCTTTGTGCATGCGCACCAGTTCTTCATAAACTCTAATTGGTGAAGATCCAGTTGCTAAACCAAGTACACAGGGCAAGCCTTGTTTTTGCTTTGTTCTAATAAGCCTGGCAATCTCTTGAGCTACGATAATTGAGGCTTGGTTAGAACTATCAAAGATGACATTATGAATTTTTTCAAAACGGGTTTCTTCAAACTGACCTACTGGTTTGTAAGAGATGTCAAAACTTTTCTTAAGTGACGTACTGGTTTGCATAAGTGTGTTATTGAATGTTTTTGTTGCGTTTTTGTGCTGTTAATCAACACAAACATACTATTATTTGCTGTTTTATGCTATTTTATTTGCTGTTTTATGCTTTTTTAAGATTATATTGCTTTTGAACCAGATTAAAACGGCAATAAAACGATTTGTATATCTTTGTCTTTTGAATACAAAAACATGT
>CAYGUO010000145.1:0-8092 GCA_964353095.1 uncultured Flavobacteriaceae bacterium
CATCAACACCCAGACCATATTGATAAAGCAGGAATCCAATTCTTAAGAGAAAAAAATATTCCTGTTACTTGTAGCACTAAAGATGAAAAATCTTTCAGAAAAAGAGGATTAAATATTATTCAGACTTTAAAATATTGGGAAAAACAGAATTTTTTAGGAGGAACTATTGAGGGAATTCCTGCAAAACACGGTTATGGTTTTGTTTCTAAACCTATGGGAAACGTAATTGGATTTTATATAAAATTACCTAATCAAAAATCCATCTATCTAAGTTCTGACACAATTTATACAAACTCAGTTGACAAAGTTCTAAATAATTACAAACCCGATATTAGTGTTTTAGCTTGTGGAACTGCTCAATTTGATTTATTTAAAGAACTTATTATGAGCATTGATGATATTATAAAATATGTTAAAAACTCATCTGGAATAGTCATTGCTAACCATATGGAATCTATAAATCATTGTCCATTAACTCGAAAAGAATTAAAAACCATATTGACTGGTAGACAACTAATAAGCAACGTTTTAATTCCAGAAGATGGAGAAATACTAGAAATAGCCAGTAGGTAATAAGGTATAAAAAACATAGGGCAGTATAGGCTCACCCAAAGGTCTGTGTTTATTTATAAAATCGCCAAATACAAAATTTGGCGTTTTCAATAAAAAAGATAAAAGCAAAATATTATATTTGGCTTAGTGCCAAACCGAAACGTATCGCTTATCACTTGCCCTACGTGTCTTGTACAGAACGATAACGAAACCTTCTAAAAAACCACTAACTCCCAATACGACCCAACTCAACGCCTTCAGAATAGGCTACTTGAATATTGTTTTCGTGAAAGACCTGTTTGATGGTTTTATGCGATTCAAAAGTGGCATCCCAATAATTGTCTGGGTGCACATAAGGGCGAATGGCCAGAATCACGTTGTGGGTGTCAAAACTTTCGATACCAATTTCTGGGGCAGGTTCATCGAGCACCAAAGGGGTTTGCTTTAGGGCATCTTGTATGAGCAGCTGTACCCTAGGGAAACTTTCCTCATAGGGAATATGGGCATTCAACTCCAAACGCACCAATCCTTTTTCAGAAAAATTGGTCACTACCCCATCGGTGATTTTCGAATTGGGCACGATGAGGGTTTTATTACCAGGGGTAACCAAAACAGTATTAAAAATACCGATTTCCTCTACCTTTCCGAATTTATCATCTACCTGTATCCAATCATGTACTTTATAAGGTTTTAAGAAAAGAATCAAAATACCCGATGCAAAATTGCCCAAACTACCTTGTAACGAAAGACCGATGGCGAAACCCATAGCAGCAACTATGGTTACTAAGCCAGAGAGTTCTACGCCCAATATGGATACTGCAACTAAAATCAGCACCATTTTCAGCGTTGTAACGACCATTGAAATAATAAAGGGCCTCATGGTGTCTGATACCTTTAATTTGCTCAAACTATTCGATAAAAGCTTATCCACTTTTTTCAGTAGCTTAAAACCTAGCCATAACAGCACCAGTGCTCCCAATACCCGCGGTGCATAAGCAATAGCGTTATCTCTTAACAGTTCGGCATAGTAGGTGATCTTGTCCATAGTTGTAATGATTAGCGTTTAAAAATAAGGATTTTGATTACTATAAGCTGTAATTCTAGATTTTTATGTTTTGGACGCACTCAAAGCCCAAATAAAAACATACCGCTACCCTTATGTTAGCATCATAATCACAAAAAAGACAAAAGAATTTTTGGCTACTTTTGAGAAACCACAACTAGAACCAATACCAATGAACCAAAAAATCTCTTTAAAAGAAAAAATTGGGTACGCCCTTGGCGACGGAGCTGCAAACATCGCTTGGCGGGGTGTTGCTACTTTTCTATTTATTTTTTACACAGATGTTTTTGGTTTGAGCCCCGTTACCGTTGGGGTTCTTTTTCTTGTGGCCCGGTTTAGCGATGGTATCAGTGACGTTTTAATGGGAATCATTGGTGACCGTACCAAGTCTAAATATGGTAAGTTTCGTCCTTGGATATTATGGACGGCCATTCCACTTGGGGTTATCCTTTCCCTTTTATTTACCAGTCCTGAACTCAGTGAAAATGGTAAAATCGTCTATGCCTACGTCACCTATATCTTTTTTACGCTGCTATACACTGCCAATAATATTCCCTATGGAGCTTTAATGGCGGTAATGACAGGTGACGATAAAGAACGTACCAGTATCGGGTCTTTTCGTATGGTGGGTGCCTTTGCAGGTGGAATGCTGGTACAAGGAGCCTTATTGTTTTTAGTGGCCTATTTTGGTAATGTGGACCCTCAAATCGAGGTGAATGCGATAAACGAAAGCCAATATCAGGTTGCTGTTACCGCCACTAAAGATGTCGAGCATGTCAATATCAAAACCGAAAATAACATCGCCCTTTTTTCATGGCAAGATGCAAAAATGGGCGAAGCGGAAAACACACCTACCAACAGTAAAAGTTTTGCCATGGAAAAAGGTAAAGAATATACCTTTTTGCTTTCCGGAGAAGAGCATATTACCGCAGATTCCATTACCCTTATTGACCAAAAAAGTGGTTACGGCACATCAATGTACGTAATGTCTGCAATACTGGCTTTATTGATGTTGGTTACATTTTATTCCACCCGCGAACGTGTTTTACCACCCAAAAACCAGAAGACCAACCTAACGCAAGATTTTGCTGACCTTATTAAAAACAAACCCTGGCTGGTATTGTTGGGTATTGGCTTGTTGTTCAACATCTACAACTCTATTAAACAAGGTATTGTTGTTATTTACTTTACCCATTATTTAAATGACCAATTGCTTTCTGCTTCGTATTTGATTGCCTTGATGCTTGCCTCCATTCTTGGGGCATTTTTAACGGCTTCATTGAGCAAAAAGTTGGGCAAGCGTAATCTGTTTATCTATGCACTGATTTTTTCGGGCTTGGTCAACGCTCTATTGGTGTTTTGCACTCCAGAGGATATCTCCGCGATTTTTACCCTAGGTATCGTTTCTGAGTTTGCTGCGGCCATGTTCCCTACCCTATTCTTTGTGATGTTGGGCGATGCTGCTGACTTCTCTGAATGGAAAAATAAACGACGCGCTACAGGGTTAATTTATTCTGCCGGCTCTTTTGCAACCAAATTTGGTGGTGGTATAGCTGGTGCAATTATAGGTCTGGTGTTGGGTGCTTTTCATTATGATGGGCAAGATAGTACGAGTATACAAGGGGCTTTTCCCGGTATGGTGATGTTAATGAGTTGGGTGCCTGCCCTTGTTTCTGTAATCGCGGCCGGACTCATGTTTTTATATCCCTTGACCGCTAAAAAAATGGAGGTGATTACCAAAGATTTAAACGAACGTAGAGCGCTAGAAGAAGCCTCTTTATAACACTTACGATTACATGAATACATTTCCTGACGATTTTATTTGGGGTACGGCAACCTCGTCATATCAAATTGAAGGTGGACACGATAAAGATGGCAAAGGCCCGTCTATCTGGGATGCTTTTTGTACCATTCCCGGCAAAATACACCAAGGGGAAACCGGCAACATCGCCTGTGACCATTACCACCGTTTTAAAGAAGATGTGCAATTGATGAAGCAAATGGGTGTAAAAGCCTATCGCTTCTCCATCTCTTGGGCGCGTATTCTGCCCAGCGGAAAAGGTGCCGTAAACGAAAAGGGAATTCAATTTTATTCGGATTTAATTGACGAGTTGCTAAAAGTGGACATTGAACCTTGGATAACCCTTTATCATTGGGATTTGCCCCTGGCACTACAGCTAGAAGATGATGGTTGGTTGGGTAAGTCCATCGTTGACCATTTTGCAAACTACGCTAAAATCTGCTTTGAACACTTTGGTGACCGATGTAAAAATTGGATTACCCTAAACGAATCATGGGTGGTTGCCATTCTAGGGTACGGACAAGGGGTTTTCGCCCCTGGGCGCACATCAAACTCAGAACCTTATTTAGCAGCGCACCATTTGATCTTAGCACATGCCAAGGCGGTTCATGAATACCGAAACAATTTTGCCCATCATGGCGGTCAAATTGGTATGACCAATAACTGTGATTGGCGTGAACCCTTAACGGATAGCGAAGATGACAAAGCAGCTGCCGAAAGGGCACTACAGTTTTTTGTTTCTTGGTTTGCCGATCCTATCTATAAAGGTGATTATCCTGATGTGATGAAAGAACGACTCGGAGAACGTTTGCCTAAATTTACTGATGAGGAAAAAGTATTGATAAAAGGGACTTCTGATTTCTTTGGCTTAAACCATTATACCACCATGTTGGCCGCTGAAAACCATGGTATTGTAAAGGACCAAAATGTATATGGAAACGGAGGGATTTCTGAAGACCAAAACGTAGATTTATCGTTAGACCCCACTTGGAAAACTACCTTAATGAATTGGGCCGTAGTGCCTTGGGGATGCACCAAATTACTGCATTGGATAGCGGCGCGTTATGATAATCCTGATATCATTATCACCGAAAATGGCTGTGCCTACCCTGATGAATTGGAAAATGGAGAAGTTAACGACCAAGAACGTTTGGTATTTTATAAGACGTATTTGCAAGCGTGTCAGCAAGCAATTAGCGAAGGGGTAAAACTCAAAGGGTACTTTGCTTGGTCCTTTATGGATAATTTTGAATGGGCCTCCGGCTATGAAAAACGCTTTGGCCTTCATTATGTAGATTTTGATACCTTAGAACGTACACCAAAAGCATCGGCCAAATGGTTTGCCAAGGCGATTGCTGCTGGGAGTGCGGATGTTTAGTAGATAAGTACTAGATATTATTTTAAACCACTGCGTAAAAACTATACCATTCAGGTTCACAATTATAAACATGGTACTATGCGATTTTTAATTTTTCTAGCACTATTAGTTACTTGTGAATTTGTTACAGGGCAAACAGCTGATATCAAATGGTATAGTGAGATAGAGAGCGATGGGATTCTCATTCAGAATAGCTTTCCAAAGGGCGGACCCTACACTGGACCCACAAAAAAATATTTTAATCACAGCAACCTGGTATTTGTTACCCGAGTAAGCAATACAACTGAAGATGCATTAGCACTTTCAATACACTTTTCGGCAGATTCCATCGCTATTCCCAGTTCACCGGATACTTTTTTGAAATTATTTCTAGTACCGGACACTATGACCATTGAGAAGCTACCACTATTTAACTATGGATTCTCCGCCTTAGCGTCTTTGGAAGAACCTACTGAATTTCATAAGAAGTTGGAGCCCAAAGAGGAATGTCTTTTCCGTGTTGTAGCCATCTTTTATCAAACAAGAGATGATGTCTTATATCAAGAAAGAGGAGGCAACCGTGCAGAACTGGTGTTGGAAGGGCAAGACCTTTTTTACCGCATGCCACCACAAGTTGATTCGCTTTTTTGTGGTAAGATTACTTTTGACAAATAGATATGAAGCAACGACAATCAGTGCTGCTATTTATGGAAAGCTATCTCATTTTTCTGTTATCATTTCTGAATACCAACCAATTGTTTAAAACAACCTATTGAAAACAATTATTTGGCTTGAAAATATCCCTTTTTTCACCGAACTTCGTTATCAACCGCTAAAAAGAACCTGTGCTGAGCTTGTCGAAGTATTGAAACTCAACTTAGCTATTCGTTGGCAACAAGCCAAAAAACAATCTCAAATAAAATATAAATTTAAATCAGGCTAAAATATAGTAGTTCTTTATGAAGTGGCTCAATTTACCATATCCTTTATTGCAATCCACTAAATACAAGTGGTTATTTGCTTTGTTATCGGGCATTTTTGTTTATTCATTTTTGATTGTTTTTGAACCTTTTGGCTCTGGGCAGTTGACAACTTATAAATATGTATTCTTAGCGGGTTTTGGGGTTTCCGTTTTTCTTGGTGTGGCCACAAGCTATTTTATTCTTCCTAAACTATTTCAGGAGTTTTTTCGTCCGGAAAGATGGACCATAGGAAACGAAATTCTATTCCTATCTTGTTGCATCGTGATAATTAGCACATTTAATTATCTGCATTATAACTATTTGGGGCGCGGTATTGTTGTACCTTCTACCTTTTTTAGTTTTCTTAAAATCACCATTTCGATAGGTATTTTTCCTATTCTAGGTTTAATCTTTTTTACAGAGCGCACCCTTTCAAAAAGGAATATAGGGAGGGCACAATTACTTTCTAATCAGTTACCGCCCGCAGCGGTAGAAGAGTCCATTACATTGCAAATACAAGAAGAAAGTGTAAAAGCATCGCCTATTGTAATGCAATTATCGGATTTTGTATATGCACAATCAGAAGGGAATTACGTGACGATATATTATTTGGAAGATAGTGCACTCGTACAAAAACTCATTAGGCTTTCTTTAAAAGAGCTTGAACTACAATTAGAAAATCTTTCTCAAATAAAGCGTTGTCATCGCTCTTACCTTATCAATATGCAACATATAACTTCTATTTATGGTAATGCGAGATCACTTACCATACAACTAGATAAGGTTGCTACTTGTATTCCTGTTTCTAGATCCTTCTCAAAGGCTGACTTTTACTAGCTTTCCCGTTCATCACAAAAGTGTCACATCCATCCCAATTTTTTTTAACGTACTTATTTCAAGACTATTTTTGGGCTAAATAATTTTTAAAATATAGACTTATGAAAAATCGTAATCACATCATCTTAATCTTAATAGCAGGGATCTTATTATTAAGCAGCGCTACAAGTATGGAATCAGACAAAACAAATTCTGAGCTCAAAGTAAAACTTAATGAAGTTGCATCCTATATTCCTGTAAGGGGTACCATAAACCTTGAAGTGTCAGAAGCTGCTGTTGCGTGGCATATGGATCACATTTATTTAATGGTACATCAATTACATAAAGCGCTCAAGTATTCTGATGAAAGTAATTACAAAGCGGAATCCAATATGGCCCGTGACTATGTCTTTACTTCTAATACACTACCTAGAGGAAAAGTTACTGCGCCAGAGTCTGTAAGTCCAAAAGGAACTATAACTGTCAATACGTTACAATTGCATTATGATGAAGCGCTTGCTACAGTCGAAAAGTTGCCTATGCTTGCAGAAAAAAAGCACTTTAATCACCCTATTCTTGGGACTATGAATAGAGACGAAACCATTAAGTTTCTTACTATTCATACGGAACATCACCTTAAGATTATACGCGATATATTGAAGGACAAGTAGTTTACCCTATGCTTTGAAAAGTATGTATGGCTATTTTGGAGTACGAAAAAGATAGACATCTACAGACGCTGATATTCAATTGCAGAATATTTCCTTGAGAATAACCCAAAAACAATAAAACAATCCAAAAATGAAAAAATTAATTACACTCTTAACTGCACTAACTCTAATGGTAGCCTGTAAGAATAAGAAAAACACAAAAATAACTACGGATAAGTTTGAAGTCGTGGAAAATGATAAAACGCCAAGGTTAGATTCCGTTTATTCTGCCCATTTTGAAAGAAATGAATTTAATGGAAATGTACTTGTGGCAGAAAAAGGTAAAATCATATTTCAAAAAAGCATTGGAATTGCCAACGAAAAGACCAATGAGAAATTGAATATTCAGACTTCTTTTGAATTAGCATCTGTCTCAAAACAATTTACAGCAATGGGAATTGTACAACTTCAAAAAGAAGGAAAACTTTCCTACGATGATTTAATTATTAAATACGTTCCAGAGCTTAAGGATTACGAGGGTATTACTATAAAGAACTTACTTATTCATACAGGTGGTCTTCCTGATTATATGCGTCTGATGGAAGAGAACTGGGATAAATCCAAAATAGCTACAAATGAGGATGTGATTGAAACTTTTGCAGAACTAAAACCAGAAAAGGAATTTGAGCCCAATCAAGAATCTAGTTACAGTAATACAGGGTATTTACTACTGGGTACTATCATAGATAGAGTGAGTGGCAAATCATTTGAAGACTATCTAAGTGAAACCATTTTTGAACCGCTTGAGATGGAAAATACCTTTGTCTATCGCAGACGGTTTAATCCAAAGAAGGTCGATAACTATGCATTAGGCTATATTTATTCAGATAG
>CAYGUO010000146.1:0-7051 GCA_964353095.1 uncultured Flavobacteriaceae bacterium
TTCTTGTAGGATAGGGTCATTCAAAAATTGAGTAGTATTGATAACCCCCATAAGTCTTAAAGTACCTGAACCAAATTGATATTTTCCTAAATACCCCAAAGTATTTACAATAGTATAGTTACCCTGTGACTCCTTAAAAGCAAGAGCCTCTTTAAAACCAATGTATGATTTACCTAAAACTATCGGAGTAGTATATGTTCTTTCTTTCTCCATTTCTTGTAATGAAGGAACATGAAATACATCTGATTCACTGGATTTTAATTCTTCTGGAACTTTTACAATCTCTTCCGTTTTAACGGAAGTTGTTCCAAAACCAGTTAAAAAAGTTATTGTTGTAAGAAGGGCTAAAAAACTAATCCATCTTTTCATAACCAATGCGTTTAGAATCTGATTATCACAGATTACTGTTAAAGCGGGTCAAATATAGGGGGGGAATTACCAACCGAAAAAGTAAAATTGCCAAGAATTTCCTAAGATGTTGCCAAATTACGTTAAAGGGTAATTATTAAACGATGAACGAACCTTATCGGCTGATATTCTGATTGTTCAACCATCGGACGTATTGTTCTTTATTTCGGTTGTGTTGCGATAAGGTCTTTGCAAACATGTGATATCCGAAGTTGGAAACATCCGCAACAAAGAATAAATAATCATGTTTTTCGGCGTTCAAAACCGCATCAATAGAAGAAATATCTGGCATCGTAATCGGTCCTGGAGGTATGCCCATATATTTATAGGTATTGTAGGGAGAATCCATTTCTAAATCACGATAAAGCACTCTTTTTATAATGGTATCATAGTTTCCAGTTTCCTTTTTAATCGCAAAAATAACCGTGGGGTCAGCCTGAAGTAACATTCTTTTTCGAAGCCGGTTCAAATAAACACCAGCCACTTTAGGGCGCTCATCAACTTTTACGGTCTCTTTTTGGACTATTGCAGCTAAGGATATCACTTCAGTTGGAGATAAAGCCAAATCTTTTGCTTTTGCCATCCGATTATCATTCCAAAACCGTTCGTATTCTTTTTTCATTCTTGTCCTAAACTGTTCGGCATTGGTATTCCAAAAGAACTCGTAGGTATTGGGCAAGTACATACACAACTTCGTATCTTGATTAAAACCGCTTTCTTGAATAAAATCCGTATCCTCAAGTATACTTAACAAGCTTAAACTATCTGCTTCTATCTGCGCAGAAACTCTTCCTGCTAGTGCGCTCAAATTCTCTTGATTGTTAAATGATATTTTTATTGGAATATTTTTGCTTCTGAGTGTATTCACAATATCATTATTGTTCATCCCATTAGAAATGGCATATTTTCCTCCTTTAATATTGTTTATATACCCTTTTCGTTGCGCCACCGCCTCAAAACTTGAAAAATCTTTAAGCAAAGGCTCTAGTTGTTCTCTGAGTACATTCATAGAAGCACCTGAGGGAACATAAACAAAAGCCTCTTCATTGTCAAAAGCCGTATTAGGTGAAAAAATTGCACCGTAGATGTTATAGGCTATAATTGCACAGATAACTAAGCCCAAGATAGCAGTAGCCCAGATTACTTTTTTTAGATTTTTCAAGGTTTTATTTTTTGATATAAAATTTCATTTTTAAAAACTGCATCCGAATAAATCCAATCCTTTTTAATGCCTACTTGGACAAAACCGGATTTTTCAAATAAATGGATACTTGCTAAATTATCTTCAAGGATATTGGCATAGACTTGATGCAAGTCTAATGCAGAAAAGACATATTCACAAAATAAGGATATAGCTTCCCCTCCTAGTCCTTTATTTCTATCTTTCTCATTAAGGATAATCAATCCCAATCCTGCTTTTTTGTTTTTAGGATCAAAATCAAATAAATCAATTAAACCTATGACCTCATGATTATTTGAACAGATACATAGGCGTAGCTGTTTTACTTCGTAGATATCACGGTGGGCATTATCTAAATATAGTTGCAATACTGCTTTTGAATATGGTGAAATGGTACCGCTAACCTCCCAAACACTAGTATTATTTTCGAGTTGGTACAAGAAATCAAGATCTAGCGGCTCTAAGGCCCTTAAATAGATATGTTTCCCTTTTAAATTTAGCATTCAATCATCCCTTTAAATACATGGGTAGCTTCACCAATCAAATATATATTAGTATAGCTACCATTCTCATGGTCAAAAGCAACCTCAAGTTTACCTCCTTTTGTTATTACTTCCACTTTATCTTTTAAAGTCTTTTTGGCGTGATGCATCGCTACCGCAACCGCCGTTACCCCCGTGCCGCAAGATAAGGTCTCTCCTTCAACACCGCGTTCGTATGTACGGATTTCAAAAACTTCATTTTCCGCCTGATGTACAAAGTTGATGTTACTACCCTCTTTACCATACATTCCATATCTGATTTTGGCTCCTTCTTTATGAACATCTAAACTCTCCAAATCAGCAACGGTCTGAACATGATGCGGTGAACCTGTATTTAAAAAAAAGTATTTTTCTTTTGCCTTGATAACAGCAACATCAATCATTTGCAAGGTAACTTGACACCCCTCTATTTTGGCATGATGTAAACCATCAATAGCGCTAAAAGTAGTGGTTGCGCCTATTAATCCCAATTCTTTGGCAAAAGCAACGATACATCTACCTCCATTACCGCACATGGTGCTTTCATTACCATCAGAATTATAGTAAACCATCTTAAAATCTGACACCTCATCATTTTCCAACAAAATTAATCCGTCTGCACCAATCCCAAATTTTCTATCACAAAGAAAGTTAACCAGGTGCGAATCTTTCTTGGGAAACATTTCTTTACGATTATCAATCAAGACAAAATCGTTTCCAGTGCCTTGGTACTTATGAAAGATGAACTGCTGTTTCTTACACATCAGACAAATATAGTATATTCTTTAAGGTTTTTTTTGCAGTTAAAACCACGTTAAACTGTTAAAGTCAACCTCCAATTTCGACTAATTTTATAGTATTAATAAGAATTAAACAAAAGTATATTATGAGAAAAACAGCAGGCTTATTTTTAGTGGCGCTATTGGCAGGTAGCATTACTTTGGGAGCTTACAAGCTTTTTTTTGAAAACAAAACTATCAATTACGTAAGTGAACAAGGTACTCCCTTTTTAACCACAAGCTTACCAACTTCGGCAAAAGGAGCTGGCATAAATGAAGTAGATTTTACCGTTGCCGCTGAAAAAACGGTAAACGCCGTCGTCCACGTTAAAAATATGACACTCAGCAAGAGCAATCCGATTGCTGGGTTCTTTTATGGTTTTGAAAGTAGTCAAAGACCACAAATTGGTACCGGTTCAGGGGTTATTATTTCTGCTGATGGTTATATTGTGACCAATAATCATGTGATAGCAAAATCCAAAGAACTTGAAGTCACCTTAAACAATAATAAAACCTATCAGGCAAAAATAGTAGGAGCGGATGAAAATTCTGATATTGCACTTTTAAAAATTGATACGGAAGAACCTTTACCCTATTTAGCCTTTGGAGATTCTGATGGAACCAAAATAGGAGAATGGGTTCTTGCGGTTGGCAACCCTTTCAATTTAACCTCTACAGTAACGGCGGGAATTGTAAGTGCAAAAGCCAGATCCATTTCACCAAGAAGCAATCAGTCCTTTATACAAACAGATGCGGCTGTAAATCCCGGTAATTCGGGTGGAGCTTTGGTAAACACAAATGGGGAACTCATTGGGATCAATACGGCCATTACTTCACAAACAGGTTCCTATGTGGGATATTCATTTGCCGTACCTAGCAATATTGCCAACAAAGTTGTAAATGATTTATTGGAATTTGGAAAAGTGCAAAAAGGTATTCTGGGTATTTCAGGTGGAAATATCAATTCTGTGCTTGCAGAGCAGGAAGGACTGAATGAAAATGAAGGGGTCTATGTTGCAGGAATTGAAGAAGAGTCAGGAGCGGATGAGGCAGGAATTGAAGAAGGGGATATTATCACACAAGTGGACAATGTAAAGGTTCGGAAATTTTCTGAATTGACAGGATACCTTTCTGCTAAACGCCCTGGTGATCAAGTAGAAGTTACTGTAGATCGAAATGGAAAATTAATGCGTTTGCCCGTTACCCTAAAAAAGCGCTTAACGGAAGAATTACCGGTGATGGGCCTAACCGTAAAGGAGCTTTCGGCTAAAGACAAGAAAACCTATAAAACAAAGCAAGGGGTCAAGATTGTAGCTGTACCGCAACAATATGGTGATTACGGCTTAGAAAATAAAATCATTGCCAAAGTTGATGATATAGAAATTAAAAATATTGAGGACGCTAAAGAGGTGTTCAGCAATATATCAAGATACGGAAGAACGAGCATCACTCTAATAGGTGAGAATGGTGAACGAGAGCGACTGATTTTTCAATAGCATCTAAAACGAAAGGTAAACGCCCCATATCGGGGCGTTTTTTATGTGATAAATTCTTTTACGAAAACGTTTGAAATAACTAATTTTGCCAAAATACTAAACAACCATTTAATACCAATCATGAGCGATATTAAGTCTTACGAAAAAGAATTGGCATTCCAAGCAGATAGAAGAAAAGCCACAACAGAATTTATTAAAATCATAAGCGATTTATGGTATGACAAAGCCATTGAGGTAGTGCTTTTTAAAAACCAAGTTATTGACAGAAATGTAAGTGAAATTATCAATTTGCATGAATATGCGGGCGAATTTGTGCAAAAACCCATATCTATTTTTGATTCTGTAGAACTGCTAAGGGCAATTCATGATATTAATCTACCTCCATCTAAGCTCGATATTGGGAAATTAACCTATGAATTTCATTCACAAGACAGCGGTCACCTAAATGTAAAAGCATTTGTTGTTGATAAACTCAAGGACGCTCAAAAAACCAAGGAAATCAAACCAAAAGATGTGGTGCTCTATGGTTTTGGCCGAATTGGAAGGTTGGTAGCCAGAGAACTTATGGCACGCACGGGGAAAGGGAACCAGCTCCGCTTAAGGGCCATTGTCACAAGAGGTGAAATAACTCCTGAAATCTTAGAAAAAAGAGCCGCTTTATTGCGCACAGACTCTGTTCATGGAGAGTTTAGTGGTACCGTTGATTTTGACCTAGAAAAGCAAGCACTTTTAGTAAACGGAACTACGGTTTATATCATTTCAGCCAATAAACCCGAAGATATTGATTATACCAAATACGGTATTTACAACGCGCTGGTTATTGATAATACTGGAGCTTTTAGAGACAAAGCTGCTTTATCAAGACATTTGGAATCAAAAGGAGCCAATAGAGTTCTTTTAACAGCACCTGGTAAGGAGGTGCCCAATATTGTTCACGGTGTAAACCACCAACAATATGACCCTGATAAGACAAAAATTTATTCTGCAGCCTCGTGTACCACTAATGCGATAACTCCAATACTAAAAGTTATTGATGACTCGCTTGGTATTAAAAAAGGACATTTAGAAACTATACATGCTTACACTAATGATCAAAATTTAGTAGACAATATGCACAGTAAATATCGTCGTGGGCGTGCTGCGGGGCTTAACATGGTCATTACGGAAACGGGTGCAGGTAAAGCAGTGGCTAAGGCATTACCAGCACTAGAAGGTAAATTGACCTCAAACGCCATTCGGGTACCAGTACCTAATGGCTCTTTGGCAATTTTAAATTTAGAAGTAAAACATAAAACTTCAATTGAAGGCATCAATACCATTTTAAAAAAATATGCCCTTGAAGGCGACTTGGTAGAACAGATAAAATATGCCTTGAGCAATGAGTTGGTATCCGCAGATATTGTTGGTACTTCCGCGCCATCAATTTACGATAGTCGGGCGACCATAGTTTCCGCCGACGAAAAGAATATTGTATTATACATTTGGTATGACAACGAATATGGCTATTCACATCAAGTAATTCGCTTGGCCAAGTATATTGCCAAAGTTAGGCGATATACCTATTATTAAAATTCTTAAAATCTATTTTTTGTTGATTTGCATTATTCGTGTAACTTCGTTTTGCTCTAAATCGATTTAATTTTTAAGATAAAACCTATGAAAAACTTTTTTTTGCTATTAGGTTGTATCGTTTTGTGCCTGAACACTATAAATGCGCAAGACGAACAATCACCAGCCAATGACAACACGCTAAAAGGTCAGTTTGAAACCTTAGTTCGAAAATCGACAAATTATCGTCAAGGAGGTAAAAGATATGAAGTAATTAGGCTGTTGGAATTAGAAGCATTTCAGAAAAATATTTTGGATACTATTAATGTAGCAAATAATAATATTGCGGAACTTCAAGCGATAATCGCCAAAAATGAAACGACCATAAATACTTTAAACAAGAGCCTAGAGGAAACAACAAATAATTTAACCAGTATCTCGACGGAAAAGGATAGTATTTCTTTCTTTGGTGCAATGATTGCCAAAGGCACCTATAAGTTGCTTGTTTGGGGAATTATCCTAGGTTTATTGGTTTTTCTTATTCTATTTATATATAAATTCAAAAATAGCAACACCTTAACACAGCAAGCTAAGTTAGTATTAGCTGATGTTGAGGGCGAGTTTGAAGAACATCGCAGAAGGGCGCTGGAAAGAGAACAAAAAATTAGTCGAAAACTTCAAGACGAAATTAATAGAAATAAAAAAGGGGCATAAGATTTAGATATGTTGAAAATTATACAAGCGGAGCTAGAACATCTTGAAGTTTTAACTCCGCTTTTTAATGCCTACCGTATTTTCTATAAACAACCAACTGACCTTATTGCTGCTAAAACATTCTTAAAACAACGGCTAAAAAACAAGGAGTCCATTATCTTCTTAGCCTTTAAAGATGCTACAGCAGTAGGTTTCACGCAACTGTACACCACATTTTCATCTGTTAGTTTAGAACCATTTTATATTTTGAATGATTTATATGTTGATCCTAGTTTTAGAGGTATGGATATAGGCAAACGACTCTTACAGCAAGCAAAAAAACAGTGTGTTCAAATGAATTTCAAAGGCGTAGCGCTGGAGACTGCACTTGACAATCCTGCTCAAAAGTTATATGAAAAGTTAGAT
>CAYGUO010000146.1:7061-8074 GCA_964353095.1 uncultured Flavobacteriaceae bacterium
CTGATAATTCTGCTTTACACTACTTCTGGGCTACCCCCAAAACCGAATAATCCGTTACTTTTACAGCGATAAAAAATATTATTTATGCGTATTGATATCATTACTGTTTTACCTGAACTCTTGCGCAGTCCGTTTGAAGCTTCCATATTAAAGCGAGCAATAGAAAAAGGCCTGGTTGAAGTACATTTACATAATTTGCGTGATTTTTCATTGGGTAATTACAACCAAGTAGATGATTATCAGTTCGGTGGTGGTGCCGGTATGGTTTTGATGATAGAGCCTATTGATAAATGTATCTCAGCTTTAAAGCAAGAAAGGGAATATGATGAAATTATTTATATGACTCCTGACGGAGAAACATTGAATCAAGGCATGTCTAACCACTTATCGTTAAAAGGCAACCTAATCATGCTCTGCGGACACTATAAAGGGGTTGATCAGAGGGTGCGCGATACTTTTATAACCAAAGAGATTTCTATCGGTGATTATGTATTATCAGGCGGTGAATTAGCCGCTGCGGTTTTATCAGATTCAATTATTAGATTATTACCTGGGGTATTAAATGACGAAACGTCAGCCTTGACAGATACATTTCAAGATAATCTTTTAGCGCCCCCGGTATATACAAGACCTTCAGATTATAAAGGTGATAAGGTGCCAGAAGTATTGTTGAGCGGTAACTTTCCTAAAATTGAAAAATGGCGCGAAGAAGAAGCTATGAAAAGGACGCAAGAAAGAAGACCCGATTTATTGGATTAGCGTCAACGCTTAAAAAGAACAAAAAACATCTTGTCAATATTAAAATAAAGTTTAATTTTGCAGACTGTTAAAATAAACCTCTGACGAAATCCGTGAACGTTGATTTTAATAAATCCATAAAATAAAATGACATGGAGTCTTTAGTAAAATTTGTAGAAGACGAATTCGTAACAAAAAAAGAATTCCCTCAATTTTCATCAGGAGATACGATTACAGTATACTATGAAATTAAGGAAGGTGAAAAAACACGTACC
>CAYGUO010000147.1:0-8056 GCA_964353095.1 uncultured Flavobacteriaceae bacterium
GCCTAAATAATCATTTGAAGAAAAATCAACCAAGCTTGATGAAATTTTCAAGCTCCTTAAGTTATTAAGGTGCTCTCGTTCTTGAAGCTTATCGCTTAGTTTTTTTGGGAACTTGGCCATACATCAAATGTAGCACCTTTATTGAAATTTTATATGGCGAATAAACTTCGCGTTATACTGGATTCAAAATAATTACTGTTTTATAATATTTTATTATTGTTTTTCAATAATTTTTATATATTTGTTATTGTTAAACAATAATTATTATGAAAATGTTCGGTCCAAAATCAGTTTCTTACTATTTGTTTTATATCAGCAGACTAGCAGCTATTGGCATCATGCTTCTACTTTCCTATATTTTGATTTCATTAATGCTTGGCAATTTTGATATAATCAATAATCAGTTTCAGATTGCAGTGCCATTAATGCCAGACTTATACATTAAGGGGTTTTACGAAAAAAACATTCTGATAACTATTACGCTTGCCATGCTATTTTTTACGTTGTTTTTTTATATGCTTTCGAACATCCTCAAAACCTTTAAGGCCAATAAACTATTTACTTCAAAAGCCATAAAACAGCTTAATTATTTTGCCTTATTGAATTTAGTGGTTAGTCCTTTGGTGTACTTTATCATACATTTCGTAA
Organism: uncultured Flavobacteriaceae bacterium; assembly: GCA_964353095.1. Taxonomy (GTDB): domain Bacteria; phylum Bacteroidota; class Bacteroidia; order Flavobacteriales; family Flavobacteriaceae; genus Croceitalea. The sequence continues at coordinate 649 of CAYGUO010000147.1, forward strand.
TCATGAACAAAACAAGCTTTAGTGATGTTTATAACGTATTGCTAAGCTTGCTTCTAGGTGTTTTTATGCTTTTTATAGTAGCAGTTTTTAAACAAGGCTACGACGTACAACAAGAAAACGACTTAACTATTTAAACTATGTCCATAATTGTAAATTTAGATGTCATACTTGCCAAACGAAAAATGAAAAGTAACGAACTCGCCGAAAAAATAGGTATCACGACCGCCAACCTTTCTATTTTAAAAACAGGTAAAGCAAAGGCGATTCGGTTTTCTACGCTAGAAGCTATTTGCCAAGAGCTTCATTGTCAGCCAGGTGATCTTTTAGAGTTTGAACGCGACACGTTATAACAGCACTAAAGCATCTTATAACCAAATTAAACCACTCAAATAAGTGGTTTAATTTCATAAAAAACGATATCCTCAATAGGTTTACAAATCAAAGGGTTGCGCTGCTTTTGAATTTCTAACAAATATTAAGTATTGCGAATAATCGGCTGAGCCTAAATTACTATCGATTTCAATTTTTTGATTCTCTAGAAAAGGCAGTAACATTTTGACACTCATTAGTCGATTCGTGTCATAATAAGGGCTGTCTTCAGCGTTCATTTTATAAATGGTGTAGTATTTGCTTCAGATGTTCTTATTAAATCTTTTATCCCTTCTAAATAAAATAGCAACAAAGAATCGTACTTAAAGCCAACTTCACTCCATTTAGGTCCTGTTTTTAAAACATCGGGCAGGCCTTCACTTGGCATGATCATTTTACTGTCTTGAAAGCACATATTCAACGAAACCATGTTGCTGCCCATATTAAGTTCTGATTGTTTAAGCTTGGCTGCAAAAGGCTCAAAACCATCTGAAGTTGAAGCCTGTAGCGCATGAAAGTTACCGTAAAAACTATATATCCGCTCATCTTTTAGGTTGAATTGGTCTACCAACTTTTTAAAATTTGTAAAAATCTTTGCCTCTCGCCCTCTTTCTTCAGTCTGCATTAAGGTTTCCATTAAATGATCAATATCGAAAAATGAACTTCCATATTTCTTTTGTAGCGCAAGCTCTTTCGAAGCATCTGACTTAAAAGTTTGAATCTTTACTACTAGTTCTTCTCTTTTATGGGCATCACCAAAAATAGCAATGTAATCGCTCGGTTCTAGCACTAGCCTCAAATGCGCTCTATATAACTCCATATCTGAAACTACATCACAGCCCAACACAACAATTTTTTCATTCTTGCGCAAAGAAATATTGTAGTTATAAAGCTTTTGCCACTTCTCGTAATAATCTTTGTTATTTCGAGCTTGAATTACAAGCCAATTCTCCAAAGCCCTATGTAATGTGGAATCGTTACCCGTCTCTAAATATTCATTTAAGAAATAGGCCTGACTATAGTCAACTTCACTCATATAATACCGCACCCCTGTTTTCTGATTCAAGTGTTTGAAAAGTTCAAAATCTATTTCAGGTGATTTTGCAAAACCGTGTATCTCACCAACCATATAAAATTGTTTTTCATAGAATGAAGCATCTAGTTCAAAATTGGTGTTCAGTGTAGTTTTATTGTTGTTCAGGTAAGCTACGTAGGTATTACCTTTAAAGTACTCTACTATATTGAACCCGCCGAGGTAGACCCAATAGACACATAATGGCGCTAAAATTATGATTCCTAAAATTCTAAATACTTTTTTCATCTTATCTTATTTTTTGATTACGCCACAAATAAATAAGTATTTGGTGTCCTCCAAAAATAATTATGACAAACTGGCTTTTTTAGGGGCTTTCAAGGAATTTTAGGGATGAATTGACTACCCTATTGGGTTAAATTGCAACAGTAATTTCAATTTCCTGTAGGATGACCTTGCGACAGGAATGGTCTCTGAAAAACCCTTAAGTGCCAGAAAGGCCTTTTGAGAATTACCTTTCAGTATAAAATCTTGTCTAGGATTGATTAGATATGATCGGTGTGGTTGCCAAAGAAAATCAGCTTGTATCATCATACTGCTGAGCGTACTCCGCAAAATTCTATTCTCAATACCTGACTCTCCTTGATAAAAAACTTTCACATAGTTATCTACTGATTTTACAAACAACAAACTAGCAACATCCACTATTAATACATCAGTTGTATTTTCGCCTTTAAGTTCAATAATTTTTTTTGGCTGATTAACCCTAGGAGATTCCTTAATTTCCTTGGATTCGTTAGAGGTTTTTACCAAAGCAAAACGCAGAAGCACAGTGGGAATTACTAAAATTGGAAAAATTGGAAGTGCTATGTAAAACAAGAAACTGACAAAGTACGTCGCAGAAATTGAATGTTCATTAATGACATATTCTTGATATAGATAAGCAAAGAATATAGCAGATAATCCAAATAGAATTTGAAAAGTAATTTCCCTACCCCAATTCCATATTTTATCTTTTAAAAACACATTATTTTCTATAATATGAGCGATTAAATAAACAATAAATTTAATTAGACCGTAGCCAGCTAACAAGGCAAATTTAAATTCGTGTTCAAAACTATCAGTGCCAAATGGCCCTAAAACCAGTAAGATAAAACTTAGTGATACACCTATACTGAGACCAACTATTACGTGGATACCAAATGACGTTCGATAAGGAAAAGAGTTGTCTAAAAACATAAACCTCGACGTTTTGGTCGAGGTTTAAAAATAAAAATTATTATTGACAGTTTAATCTGCCAAGACAATTACTTTATTAGCCTTCATTTCAATGGTTCCACTAGTAATGGCTAAAACAGTTTCACCATTAGCCCCTTTTGAAAACTTATTTTGAAAATCTTCATCTATGGTAATATCACCTTGAATCATAACGTTGCCTTCTTGAAGCAATGATACTACAGGTGCGTGATCTTGTAACATTTGAAATTCACCATTAATACCTGGCACCGTAACCGATGTCACTTCACCTGCGAATAAAGTTGCCTCTGGAGATACGATTTCTAAATACATAATTTTTAGTATAAAGTTGGCGGTATCAGTTAGCAGTTATCTTAAAAACTGTCAACTGCTACTACTTACTCATTTTAAGCTTCGGCAAGCATTTTCTCACCTGCTTCAATAGCCTCTTCAATAGTTCCTTTCAAGTTGAAGGCTGATTCTGGTAAGTGATCTAATTCACCATCCATAATCATGTTGAAACCTTTTATGGTTTCTTTGATATCTACCAACACACCAGGAATACCTGTAAACTGTTCTGCAACATGGAAAGGCTGAGATAAGAAACGCTGTACACGTCTTGCACGACCAACAGCTAACTTATCTTCTTCTGAAAGTTCTTCCATACCAAGAATAGCGATAATGTCTTGCAATTCCTTATAACGCTGTAACAACTCTTTTACACGTTGTGCGCAACCATAATGGTCGTTTCCTAAAATATCTGCTGTTAAAATTCTGGAAGTAGAATCCAATGGATCCACTGCTGGGTAAATACCTAGCTCAGCAATTTTACGAGATAGTACGGTTGTTGCGTCCAGGTGGGCAAACGTTGTCGCTGGTGCTGGATCCGTTAAATCATCCGCAGGAACGTAGACCGCCTGTACTGATGTAATAGAACCTCTTTTAGTTGATGTAATACGTTCTTGCATGGCACCCATCTCCGTTGCTAAAGTTGGTTGATACCCTACCGCGGACGGCATACGACCTAATAATGCCGATACCTCAGAACCTGCTTGGGTAAAACGGAAAATGTTATCCACAAAGAACAATACATCTTTACCTTGACCTTCACCTGCTCCATCTCGGAAGTATTCCGCAATGGTCAATCCTGAAAGGGCAACTCTCGCACGCGCTCCAGGAGGTTCGTTCATCTGACCAAAAACAAAGGTTGCTTTTGATTCTTTCATGGCTTTCTTATCAACCTTAGATAAGTCCCAGCCACCATCTTCCATAGAATGTAAGAAGTCATCACCATATTTTATAATTCCTGACTCCAGCATCTCACGAAGCAAGTCATTACCTTCTCTGGTACGTTCACCTACACCTGCAAAAACTGAAAGGCCACCGTGACCTTTGGCGATGTTATTGATCAATTCTTGAATCAGTACGGTCTTACCTACACCTGCACCACCAAACAATCCAATTTTACCCCCTTTTGCATAAGGCTCAATCAAATCAATTACTTTAATACCGGTAAACAAAACTTCAGTTGTTGTGGTAAGGTCTTCGAATTTTGGAGCTTCTCGGTGTATTGGAAGTCCATTTTCACCTGCTTTAGGTAAGTTTTCCATACCATCGATGGCGTCACCGATTACATTAAAAAGTCTGCCGTATACATCTTCACCAATAGGCATTTGTATGGTGCTACCTGTGGCAACCGCTTCAACACCTCTACTCAATCCATCTGTAGAATCCATAGAAATGGTTCTTACCGTATTTTCGCCAACGTGCGATTGTACCTCAAGAACTAAAAGCGAACCGTCTTTCTTAGTTATTTCTAAAGAATCGTAGATTTTTGGAATCTTAACACCTGATTCAAATTCAACATCAATAACTGGGCCGATGATTTGGGCAACTTTACCTGTAACTTTTGCCATTACTTGCTTATTTCGTTTAATTCAATTTTTTCGCAGGAAAAATGCTCTTTTTTCCGGCTGCAAAGATATGTTTTTCGTTTTGTAAATAGAAACTTGACAGCGCCTTTTTTTAGCAACAAAAAAAGGCAGCCCAATGGGCTGCCTTAATCAAAAATCTATATGTATCACTCTTATGGGTTTATTGTCCAAGACACGTAATAAATTGCCCCTATTAAACCGGTACCAATGGCTTGAAAATATTCATCTGCCAAAAGGTTTGAACCACCAACTTTAAATACTGACTTCATACTTGGAACGGAATAATTAACTTGCGCATCTAATACAGAAAACGCTGGAACATCGCCATCCGCAAATGAAGCTTCCCAAAAGAAACTATCACTCCATCGATAATTAACCCCAAAACCAAAGTTTTTAAATAAATCTGTCTTACCTAAAGATAATTTTACTTTGTGCTCCGGAGAGTTAAAATTAACTCTTACACCACGTGCTCTAAGGTCTTCAGCATCTTCAAGTATGGTATAGGTATAATTTGCACCTAAATCAAAACCTGCTATTTTGGTGTCAATACCGAGTGTACCACCATAAGATGTTATTTCCTCCTGAGCATTGGTATAAACTTGATACACCTCAAAATCACCATTCTGCAATGCCAATAAGGATAGTGCGCCATCGCCAGCTTCACCATACAATGGTACGAAGGTTTGTGTTTGTGAGATAAAATTATTGTATATGTTGTAGTATCCGCTTGCATCAATGGTAAACTTGCCTAATTGCGATCTATAGCCTAATTCAAAAGCTGTTATTTCTTCAGGTTGAATTAGTGGTGTGTTTACCGCGGCTGGCGCTCCGGCTTCCACAGAGGCCCGCGAAAATGCATTTTCATATGCCTCCCTACCAACAACGCTAACCGTAGGCGAACCTGTAATTGCTTGACCCGATAAGCTAACATCAAATGTTCTAACATCTCTGTCTAAATTATCAGGGGCCGATCCAACTAGCACGGCATTACCTATATCCAATCCGATGAATAAATCTTGTGTGGTAGGGTTTCTAAAACCTTGTTGAACAGATGCTCTAATATTATGGTTTCGATTTTCACCTAAAGTTCCTGATACTCCAAATCGTGGTGATAAAAAGCCATCAAAAAATTCATTCTTATCATACCGACCAGAAGCTGTTACTTTTAATCGGTCGTCAAGAAATTTCTTTTGTATTTGAGCATAACCTCCAAACTCACTATAGCTAATTGGCCCATCAAAATCTGTAAAAATAGTGCCCTGAGAGTTTAACTCATATTCTCTCCATGATCCACCTACTTGAATATCTGCCCAATCATCAATAAGATGAGCTAGGTTATAATTTCCATTAACATGACGGAACTTCGTATTATCTATAAATCGTGCTCCCGTGAGTAAATCACCATCAGCGATAACTCGATTAAAGGCACTTTCAAAGGCAGGCGTACCCGGAACTAAACGACCGGTATCGGCCGCAGCCCTTGCCGCAGCGTGCGCTTGTTCGTCAGTTGCCAAAACTCCTGAACCAACACCTAATTTAGCGCCAATAAAAGTTTGTGCATATTCAGTAAACCATTGCGTATCAGATTTCCAAGCCCTATTGGTATTAACCGCAGCAAATCTGGTATCATAAGCATCACCTGAATTTTCTGCTACAATATAAGCACGAACAAAAAAGTTATCGTTTCTTAGTTCTATCTTATGTTGCTGCATTTTAAAACCTTGCACGGCATAACGGCTAGCGCCTTGGTAAATCGTATTTCCACGCCCCACTCTACCGTTGTATATTAATTCTAAATCAGTGGCAAAAGGCCGATAATGCAATGACCAATCTGCTTTTACACTTTGGGCATTATAGTTCGTTAAATCTGCTTCATCATAACCTGTTCTGCTTACACGAGCTGAACCAACGGTACCTGTTGGTAATCCCGCTGCCACATCAAAGTTCAGCAAAGTACTTACCACATCACCATAAACGTTCAACCCGTTATAATTAGGGTCTGTTCTATCGGCTCCAGGATTATTTACATCGTCTGTCCTATTTGCATGCCAATCTTCGCCTTGTAAATAAGAAAAACTAGCTTTAGCGGCAAATTTATCGCTGAACTTATGCGCTGCCCTTATACCAACATCATAATACGGATTGTCACCCGCTGCTTCTTGAGAAGTTACACCTGTTTTAAAATAAGAACTAATTCCTTGAAAATTCCAAGGGTCTTTACTTCTCATAAAAAGAATACCGTTAAAGGCACCAGCACCATAAAGTGCTGAAGATGCACCTGGTAAAATCTCTACACTTTGTACATCCAACTCATTCATGCCCACTAGATTACCAAGTACGAAGTTTAGACCTGGTGCTGTATTATCCATACCATCTACTAGTTGTAAGAAACGCGTATTGGCAAATGTTGCGAAACCTCTTGTATTTACTGATTGGAACGTTAAACTGTTCGTATTGATATCTACTCCCTTTAAATTCTGAAGCCCTCCATAAAAAGACTCTGCCGTAGTATTCTTAATCTCCTTCAGTCCAAAACGTTCTACCGATACGGGGGATTCAAAAATACGTTCAGGGGTTCTTGAAGCTGATATTACAATTTCATCTAAAAGCGTAGATGCTTCATTCAGCGTAACGGATAATACTTGATTATTACTGGTTACATTAACTGTGGCATCTGAGAAACCAATACTGGTAACCCGCAATTTAAAAGGGGGGACTTCATTGGTAGTCAATGTAAAATTACCATCAAAATCTGCAACAGTACCTTCTGCTTTGCCTACTACAACAACATTAGCACTAGGGATTGGTTCTCCAGTTTCATCAACCACCGTTCCCG
>CAYGUO010000148.1:0-8028 GCA_964353095.1 uncultured Flavobacteriaceae bacterium
TCTATATGAAGGTATAATATAGTCTTTTTCGAACATTTTTTGAACTGGTTTTAGTTCTAATTTATGCATTTATTATTTTTCGAATGCTAGTATTTTTGTATTGAAGAATGTTGTTTTTCAAAATGACGCACAACAATTAGCTAAACGTACCATAGCACGTTTATTCTATTTTTAGTACTACTAAACCAAGGGATTTTTCATGCTTTAAAAAGAACTTACGGTAACAGGTAGTGTTTTTAGTCCTGTTGCTCCATCAATATACAAAACAACTTTATCAAAAAAGTTGGTGGTTTTGATAGCTTGATTATCATAGGAGTGGTAATGTTTGTTGCGTAAAAACCTAACGAAAACCCAAATGCTGTGTTCGTTCAACACCGTTTAATTATAGTAGTACTAAAAATATTCGATTACACATGAGAAACCCTTGAACGGTCTTTCTTTTTGGCTTCTACTATTTATCCTAGTTCCAAGGGTTGGGTTTGTTGTTTTCGTAATTCACGAAAACCTTTTCGTTTCTTCTGTTATTTATAAATAATAAATAAATCATTAACAATCAATAGATTAAAATAAAAATAAAAAATAGGTTTTTGTAAAGTATATGTGTTGTTCTCTTAAAATAAGCAATCGGTACGAAACAATACATAACTTTGGCTAAAGCAGTTTAAGACTCATCTTATGTACTATTTAGGAATTGATTTAGGAAGTTCTTCTGTGAAGCTAGCATTGGTTGATGCAGCCAATGGTAAGAATATTGGTTTGGTTCAAGAACCGGAAGAAGAAATGTCAATGTTAGCGGTGCATCAAGGTTGGGCTGAGCAAGAGCCCGAAGAATGGTGGCGTCACGTTTGTAACGGAATTAAAAAGTTAAAAACTACCTATCAAATTTCTTCGGAAGATATAAAAGGTATTGGAATCGCTTATCAAATGCACGGTTTGGTCATCATTGATGAGCAAGGCAATTGTTTACGAAAATCCATCATTTGGTGCGATAGTAGGGCTGTTGGTATTGGTGCTGAAGCATACCGTCAAATAGGTAAAGAGACTTGTGACACCCATCTTTTGAACGCGCCGGCAAACTTTACTGCTTCAAAATTAAAATGGGTCAAAGACCATGAACCTGAAATTTATGCCAAGATTCACAAGTTTATGTTACCGGGCGATTATATCGCTTATAAACTTTCTGGCAGTATAGGGACCACCTTATCAGGACTCTCAGAAGGGATTTTTTGGGATTTTAAAGCGGAAACTATTTCATCTGATATCTTAAGGCATTATGGTTTTGATACTTCCATGATTCCTGAAATTGTACCCACTTTTGGGCTACAGGCGCAAATTTCAGAAAAAGGAGCTGCAGAAACAGGTTTGCAAAAGGGAACCCCTATTCTGTATCGAGCAGGTGACCAACCCAATAACGCACTTTCGTTGAACGTATTTAATCCTGGCGAGATAGCCGCTACCGGCGGTACTTCTGGTGTGGTGTACGCGGTAACGAATAACCTATCCGTAAAAGAAGCTTCACGGGTCAATAACTTTGCCCATGTAAACTATGAGAAGAACAAAAACAAGAATATTGGAAAGCTGTTATGCATCAATGGTGCTGGTATTCAGTACCGCTGGTTGCTGAATAATTTAGGGGTTGCCTCTTATGATGAAATGAACCAATTGGCGGCAACAGTGGATATTGGTTCTGACGGAGTTGGTATTATTCCCTTTGGAAATGGTGCAGAAAGAATGCTTGAAAATATAGAGGTTGGAACAAGTGTATTTAATTTAAATTTAAACCGGCATTCCAAAGCACATTTGTGCAGAGCAGCATTGGAAGGTATTGCCTTTGCCTTTGTTTATGGTATCGAAATCATGAAATCAGATGGTATATCAGCAAAAGTAATGCGTGCCGGTAATGACAACTTGTTTAGGTCGGCGATATTTTCAAATACCATAGCGACCTTAACCAACCAGAAAATCGAAATATATGATACTACGGGTGCAATTGGTGCGGCTAGGGCCTGTGCTCTGAAAAATAAGGATTACGACGTGTTCGAAAAATTTACAAAGAATGATTATTTAAAGACTTTTGTTCCGGCAGAAGGTGATGCACTGGAGCCCTATCAAAAGGCATATAAACGTTGGAAAAACGAATTAGAAATAAAATTAACTAAAATATAAAATAATGGCACTTTTAGGAGATAAAGAATACTTTAAGGGAATTGGTGAAATAAAGTATGAGGGTAAAGAATCAGACAATCCCATGGCATTTAAGTTTTATAATCCTGAGGCGGTGGTGGCAGGGAAGACGATGCGTCAACATTTTAAATTTGCCATGGCCTACTGGCATACCCTTTGCGGTACAGGCGGAGATCCTTTTGGCCCAGGCACAAAGAATTTTCCGTGGTCCGTTGATGCTGACCCCGTGAAAGCAGCTAAAGATAAGGCCGATGCAGCATTTGAGTTCTTGACCAAAATGGGTTTTGATTACTATTGTTTTCACGATTATGACTTGGTTGATGAAGCGGCTACGCTTTCTGAATCAGAAAAACGAATAGCGAAGATTGTTGATTACTTAAAAGAAAAACAGCAAGCCTCAGGAGCGAAATTGCTTTGGGGTACTTCCAATTGCTTTTCAAATCCTAGATATATGAACGGCGCTGCTTCCAACCCTGATTTTGATGTGGTGGCTAGGGCAGGCGCACAGGTTAAAATCGCTTTAGATGCGACGATGGCCTTGGGTGGTGAAAATTATGTGTTTTGGGGTGGTCGTGAAGGCTATATGTCCCTTTTGAACACCAATATGAAATTAGAGCAAGACAATATTGGTCGTTTTTTGAATATGGCCAAAGATTATGCCCGTAGCCAAGGCTTTAAGGGAACCTTTTTTATAGAGCCAAAACCCATGGAACCAACCAAGCATCAATATGATTTTGATGCCGCTACTTCCATTAATTCCATTCGGGAATATGGCCTGCAAGACGATTTTAAATTGAATATTGAAGTGAACCATGCTACCTTGGCCCAGCATACCTTTCAACACGAATTGCAAGTTGCCGCGAATGCAGGAATGTTGGGTAGCGTTGATGCCAATCGTGGTGACTATCAGAACGGTTGGGATACCGACCAATTTCCGAATAATGTGATGGAAACCGCCGAGGCTATGCTGGTCTTCTTGAAATCAGGTGGACTACAGGGTGGCGGAATTAATTTTGATGCTAAAACTAGGCGTAATTCTACTGATTTGGAAGATATTTTCTTAGCACATATAGGCGGGGCCGATACTTTTGCACGGGCTTTGTTGATTGCAGATGCAATACTTCAAAAATCGCCTTATGAAAGCTTGCTAGATCAACGTTATGCTTCATTCGGTTCAGGAAAAGGTGCGGAATTTGCTGCTGGTAAACTAGACTTGACCGATTTGTATAGTTATGCGGCCAAGAACGGCGAACCAAAACAAACAAGCGGCAAGCAAGAACTGTTTGAGAATATTCTAAATCAATATTCGTAATCGTTTTAAACAAAAAGGAATCGATTTTGGACTATGTCTAAACTGACACTAAAAAAAATTGCCAATCATTTTGGGGTTGCGATATCAACGGTATCCAAAGCCATCAATGATAGCTATGAAATTAGTGATGCGTTAAAAATGCGCATACAAGCATACGCCAAAGAACATAATTATCAGCCCAATAAGCTAGCGCTAAATCTTTTAAATAAAAACACGAAGACCATTGGGGTAGTGGTGCCCAATATCTTAAATTACTTTTTTGTACAAATTCTTTATGGCGTTGAGAAAGTAGCTAATGAAAAGGGATATCATATCATTACTTGTATTACCAATGAATCTTTTGAAAAAGAACTTAAAACTTTAAATGTTTTGAGTTCCGGTGCTGTTGACGGTATCATTTTATCCACCGTCGCCAGTCCATTACAATTCAATGCGCATACAAAGCGTTTAAAGCAACTGATTACTGATCAAATTGCTTTGGTACTTTTTGACCGTGTTATCGATAAAGTGTTGTGTGATAAAGTGATTGTAGATGATTTTGAAGCAGGCTATAAAACGGCTAAGTTTTTTTTAGAGACGGGCTGTCAAAGTATTGCAGTCGTCAACCCGATTGTAGATTCCAGTATAGGACAACTTCGGATAAAAGGATACCAAAAAGCCCTTCAAGAGCAAAAAGTGGCATTTGATAAAAAACTCATTGTTGAGCTTCATGCAGAGACCGATTTAGAGTTGGCACTTTCCTTTCTTTTAAATTATAAGCAAATCGATGCAATTATGGTGCTCGATGAAATCACCGCAGTAAAAGTAATGCGTATTGTTAAAGCGAGGGGGTATCATGTGCCAAATGATATCTCCATTATCGGTTTTACCAACGGGCAACTCTCTAAATATGTTACGCCTGCAATGACGATGGTTAGCCAGCATGGTAGTTATATTGGTGAAACTGCCGTAAATGTGCTTATTGATCGCATTGAAAATAAAGATCATATAAAACCATTTGAAACAAAAACGATTAAAACGAGCCTGTTGGTTCGTGAATCAACAAGGAAGCTTTAATGGCCTTTGTAGTTTTTGTATTTAAAAGTGAGATGGTTTAGTCATTAGATTGATTTTCATTTTTGATTGTTTTTAGTGAACTTCACACAAAACACTGATATGACAATTTTTGTAGATATGGATGAGGTGATTGCTGATACTTACCAAGGCCATATCGACCTGTATAATCAAGAGTTTGATGCCAATTTCACTAAGGATGATTGTGATGGTAAGGACTTTTGGCAAGTAGTTCCAGAGGCACATATTGAGAGTATTCGGAGCCATGCCCGTAGAGAAGGCTATTATATTAACTTAAAGGTTATTGAACATAGTCAAGAAGTGCTGAAGAAGCTTAGTGAAAAACACAAAGTTTTTATTGCTTCGGCTGCTATGCAATTTCCAAATTCATTGATTGAAAAATCTGACTGGCTAGATAAATATTTTCCATTTATCCCGTGGCAGAATCGTATTCTTTGTGGAGAAAAATACATTCTGAATGGTGATGTGTTGATTGACGATAGAAGCTACCATCTGCGGAAATTCCCAAAACGTGGAATACTGTTCACCTCTCCCCATAATACCAAAACAGAAGGTTTGGAACGTGCTAATTCTTGGCTTGATATCGCCGATAAATTTCTATAATCATGATGAAAAAGACGCTGTTACTTCTTATCTCCATTAGTTGTCAACTGGCCTGCACAGCACAAAGCCGTTTGGTAGAAGGAGAGTTGCAAACGCAAACAGAAGAAAACCTTGAATATTATCTTTATTATCCACAAGACTACGACATTGATGACCCTAAAGGTTTTGGAATATTGGTTTTTCTCCATGGTGGTGGGGAGTCAGGTGCGGAGCTTGAAGAAATCAAAAAGAACGGACCTCCAAAATTATTGGTAGAGGGTAAAGAATTCCCTTTTTTGGTTTTGGCACCGCAAAATCCACATAAACGGAAATGGTGGAATATTCATGCGGTAAATCAACTGGTAGATGAAATCATAGCTACGAACAATATTGATGTTAAACGGGTCTATTTGACCGGATTAAGCAGAGGTGGCAGTGCCGCATGGGATTTAGCGGTACAATACCCTAAAAAATGGGCTGCATTGGCCGTTGTTTGCGGTATGGCGCCCGTACCTTACGCGCATTGGATTGATAAGAAGTTGCCCATTTGGGTATTTCATGGTGACCAAGATGCGATTATTTCTGTTCAGGAATCCGACTTAATGGTTGCCAAATTAAAAGAGATGGGCTATAGCGTCAATTATACCAGATATGAGGGTGTAGGCCATAACTCTTGGGGCAGGGCATATACCACTGATGCTTTATACGAATGGATTGAAAAACAAAAACAAAATTGATGCGACTACTTCTTTTTATAGCCATACTAGGCGTAGTCATTAGTTGTAAACAACAAAAGACTCCGGCAAAAGAAGTCCTGATAGAAGCAGGGGATTCAATTTCAAGTAAGGCAATCGATACGGTTAAAAAAATAAATACAATCAAGAAACTAAAATCTTTCGAAGGCTTGGCGGATACTACCTTTGTTCGGTTAGCAGATTTCAGTGCTGATTTTGTGTATGACATGCGCTATGCTACCGAAAATAATTTTTTAAAGGCAAAGGTTTATGACTGTGCGGAATGTTATACCCGTGTAAAAACTGCGAAAGCCTTGATTATGGCAAATACCGAATTCTTACAACAAGGCTATAAAATCAAGTTTTATGACTGCTATCGTCCCAATTCGGTGCAATACAAAATGTGGGAGATAGTACCCAATCCACAATATGTGGCGAACCCTGTGAAGGGATCTATTCATAATAAAGGTGGGGCTGTGGATATCACTTTGGTTGATTTGGAGGGCAACGAACTCGACATGGGTACCGATTTCGACTTTTTTGGCAAGCGGGCCTATCATGATAATTTAGATTTGCCCCAAAACATCCTTGATAATAGAAAACTATTAAAGGAGACCATGGAAAGACATGGTTTTTGGAGTATTAGAACGGAATGGTGGCATTATAACCTTTCTGCTGGTAGCAATGCCAAAATTGCTAATTTCAAGTGGGTGTGTCAAAAATTCTAAGTTTCCAATATAACTGAACAACAATAATTTACAATCTTACATACTATAATCTTTAATATACAACAAAAGTAAGTAAAATACTACAAATAACATTTTACTTTGGTGATAAGCTACGTTTAACAATGTCATAAAAGCTTCACCAACATGAAACAATTTTATTTATTTGGGTTTTTGTTATTTCTAATAAACTCTATTTTCAATAATGCCATAGCACAAACAGACCCAAGTTACTTTGTAACCACTTGGAGAGTAGATGGTAATGATACAAGCATAACCATACCAACAGAAGGTACCGGTTATGATTATGATGTGGACTGGGAAGGTGATGGCATTTTTGACGATACTAATGTTACGGGTAATGCTACACATGATTATGGTGTTGCTGGTACTTACACCGTACAAATTCGTGGTGATTTTCCTAGAATCTTTTTTAATAATGAAGGTGACAAAGAAAAAATCATTGATATTCTACAATGGGGTTCTGTTGAATGGTCAACTATGAGCGTTGCCTTTCATGGCTGCACAAATTTAATCGTATCAGCAACAGATGCACCAGATTTAACAAACGTTACAGATATGAGCCGCATGTTCGCGGCGGCAACTTCTTTTAATTCTCCAATTAATCATTGGGATGTTTCCAACATTACAAATATGTTCGATCTATTTGCTAATACAACATCATTTAATCAAGATTTACCAGATTGGCAAACAGGATCAGTGACCAATATGAGGGGGTTATTTTATCTGGCAACCTCATTTAATGGTAATATCACCGATTGGAACGTTTCTCAAGTAGAAGATATGTACGCCATGTTTTGGAGTGCAGAAAATTTTAATCAAGATATTGGTGGGTGGAATGTAGCTTCTGCAGAGAATATGGAAGGAATGTTCCGTTATGCCAGAAATTTTAATCAAAATTTAAGTTCATGGGATGTGTCCAGCGTGACCATAATGACCAATATGTTCGATTCAGCTCGTCTTTCTTCAGCTAATTATGACGCCCTGCTCGAAGGTTGGGCAGAATTATCCTTGCAGAACAATGTTAACTTCAATGGTGGTGGTTCAAAATATTGCCAGAGCGAAGCGTTCAGGAACATTTTGACAGACTCTTTTAGCTGGACCATAACTGATGGTGGTCTTTGTCCACAAGATTTAGATGACGATGGTTATTTAGATGGTGCTTTCGTCACCACTTGGCAAACGAACAATCTTGGAACATCCAGTTCCACATCCATTACAATACCTACAGCTACTGACTTAGGTTGGACCTATAATTACGATATAGATTGGAATGGCGATGGGGTTATAGATGAATTTGGATTAACTGGCGATACTACACATACTTATGATACCGCAGGTACTTACACGGTACAAATTATTGGTGATTTCCCTAGAATCCGATTTAACGGTGAAG
>CAYGUO010000149.1:0-7995 GCA_964353095.1 uncultured Flavobacteriaceae bacterium
ACTCCGTTTTCCACAGCATCTAAAGCCGTCCAAGAGCCATTTTTTTTCGCAATCGAAATGGACATGAACCCACTTTTATGTATGAGACCAGATACTTTTAATTCTTTCAAATGATTTTTGTTGACTTTGCTCCAAACACTTTTGGCTTTTCTTTTGCAAAAGTATTGTCTTCGTTTGCCATCACCCAAGCTTTTCACTGTACTATCAATCCAGCCATAGCAAAGGGCTACTTTCACGGCTTCCTCCCATCGCATACTGGGCATGGGATGATCAATTTTATAAAAAATGAGATATATTCCGCTAGAAGATGAATGATTAGTATGTAGCCACTTGCGCCACTCCTTATCATTTTTAAAATAAAATTCTTCTATATTTTGAATCATACCGCAGCACTATCAGATTTAGATATGAAAAAGGTTAAACCCGTTTCTACGGTAGTGTGCAAATAGGATAACGGTCCTGTTTTTTCAATCAAAACACCACCTAAGTTGAGTACTGCTTTTTGTGAACGAAAATTATGTTGGTCAACGTTAAAAAGTACATAGTCAAAATTTGTAAAAGCATGGTCAATCATTAAGGTTTTGAACGATTTGTTATAAATACCACCCCAAAACTCCCTTGAAAGAAAGGTCCACCCAATTTCAATAGCTTTATCTGATTGCTCATGAAGTTTATACCTAGAACTTCCAATAATGGTTTCAGACGCTTTGTCAATGATTACAAAAGCCCCTTTAGAGGCTAGTGCATCTTTAAAAAATTGTTTAAAAACGTTCAATTCATACCGATCCGAATTTTGATGTAGTTCCCAAATTTTAGGGTCACTGGCCACATGGTACAGTTGATCAAAATCTTCAATCTGAATAGGTCTCATTAAGACCAATTCGTTTTCAAGTGTTGGTTGTAAATGGGTCATTTTTTAGATTTTTTTCTTTTTGCAAGTCAGGCTGTTTGTTCATTTTAAACTGAAAAATATCATTTCTCGAATAATGGCCATTAACATCAAAATCCATTTTTCCTGGGATGATGTCTTCTAAATTTAAATCGGCTATTAAAACACCAGCTTCCCCAAAAAGCGGGCCTGCAATGATTTTACCTTGCGGAGATATGATGATACTTCCACCAGCACACATGTTTTCAGGTTCGTCTTTTACTAAATCTAAATATTTTGTTGGATACATGGATTTCGTGAAATATTGATTGCAACCGAGTACAAAACATCTGCCCTCTAGGGCAATATGTTGCATGGTAGCGGTCCATTCTTCCCTTGAGTCTGCTGTAGGCGCTATATAAATCTCTACCCCTTTTTGATACATTGCCATTCTAGCTAGGGGCATATAGTTCTCCCAACAAATGAGTCCGCCCAGTTTACCTATTGTAGTATCAAAAGTTACGAGTGATTCGCCATCTGCCTCTGCCCAAACAATGCGTTCCGTTCCCGTGGGTTTAATTTTTCTGTGAACGCCCAATAGTCCATCAACAGGTGATATATAGGCCATGCTGCAATATAGACTGCTGTTATCTTCAGTCTTTTCCGTTATTCCAACCACTAAATAGCTATTATAGGCCTTTGAAAGATCAATAAGGATTTGCATATCTTCTCCATGTAATGACATACTATTTTTATAATATTCCGCAAATAGTGCTTTGCCCGCTGCTGTGCGACTACCAATTTTAGCTCCAAAGTCAAATCCTCTTGGATAACCGGGCACAAATGATTCTGGGAAAACCAATAGTTTGCAACCATTACCCGCTTGGGTCTTTATAATACCCTCCATTTTGGCCAAGGTTTCCTTCTTATTAAAAAACACGGGACTCTCTTGTACAACACCTACTTTAACGTTCATTTATGCTTTGCTTCAGGTGATACAAAGTATGAAATTTAATAGACTTATCGCATCAACGTATTGATAATAGGCACTATTGGATATAGTTCTTTTGAATCAATAGCAATAGATTCCAATACACTACTGCCTACTACTTTAAATTGGCCTTTTAAAGTTGAAATACAGTTTGTTGCCGCTTCGATAGAAAGACCATGGGGTACACGGTAATAGGTTTTATCGTAAGCGGAGGGGTCAAGGCAATCAAAATCAAAATGAAGATAAAGATGTGTAATATTTTTCTTTTTTAGCGTTTCAACCAATTCAGGTATATCGATTGTTTTAGGGGCATAAATAGCCTCTTTAGCTATTCTTTCTTGTTCCGCATTGTCAATATCGCGTAAACCAACATAATGTATTTGAGAAGCTTTGAGTTTGGAAGACAATAAGGAATCCATACGCGGTTCGCCTTCTCCTAAAAGGGTTCTAAGGGGCATTCCGTGAAAGTTGCAGCTTGCAGAATCACATGGTCTATTAATATCAGCATGGGCATCAAACCAAATGACACCTAGGTTTGGATATTTTTTATTTAAAAATGAAACGGGAACTATCTCCAAGCCGCAAGCTCCTCCAATCGTTTCTATAATTTTTGGATTTTCGTTTTCAAGCGTTTGTTTTAAACCTTGTAATTGCTCAAAAATAGAAGGGTAGTTATTGATTTGATGAAGCGTTTCTCCTTTTTTACCAGCTTCTTTTTGCGATAAGGGCACGGAAATAAACTCATCGTCATCAAGATAGTCCAGAATTGCTTTGGCGCCTACTTCAATGCTTTTTCCAGTGCCTGAACCTTGCCATTGTGGAAAGTAAATTTTCACTAGAGCATTTTAGTGTTGATGTAAAAGTCGCGGTCCACAGTAAGTGCTTCTCCCTTCATTTTTTCTGTTTTCCATATTGCGATGGGGAAAATCCATTTTTCAGTAGCCCCTACTTTAACTTGAATTGGCATATCAAAACCTTCAACAATCTCTGTATACCGGTATTTAAGTTTGCCGTTTTGCAGTGAATATTCCAACGTTGGAATTTTGTTCGTTCTTAAATATTGTTCAAAAAAAGCGGATAAATCTTTACCGCTCTCTTTTGATAAAAAAGACTCTATTTGTTGTGTAGTTACGGTTTGGTGATAAAAAGTTTTGTTCATGTCGCGAAGCATATTGCGCCATTTGTCATCATCTTCTATCAACTGACGTAAGGTGTGTAAAATGTTGGCACCTTTATAATACATATCATTGGAACCTTTTTTATTCAGGTTGTATCGACCAATAATGGGTTTATCATTTTGTATTCGTTCTCGAGTGCCTATAACATAGTCCGCCGATGCTTCTTTGCCAAAGTGATAATCTACGTACAGGTTTTCTGAGTAGGCTGTAAAACCTTCATGAACCCACATGTCTGCAATATCTTTATAGGTGATATTGTTGGCAAACCACTCGTGCCCTGCTTCATGTATGATAATAAAATCAAATTTGAGCCCCCAACCGCTCCCGGATAAATCGGTTCCTTGATACCCATTTTGATACCCATTTCCATAGGTGACAGAGCTTTGGTGTTCCATACCCAAATAGGGGACTTCTACCAGTTTAAATCCGTCTTCATAAAAGGGGTAGGGGCCAAACCAATGTTCAAAGGCCTCCATCATCTTAGCAGTTTGTTTAAACTGCTCTTTTGCTTTTTCTAAGTTTTCTGGTAAGACATAATAATCTAAATCTAGCACACCTTTTTCACCTTCGTATTTTTCGCCAAAATGGACATAGTCCCCAATATTGACATTAACACCATAATTATTGATTGGGTTGTTTACAAACCAATGGTATGTTTTTGTGTTTAAATCTTCTTCTACGGAGCGCAGCCTTCCGTTGGATACGTTCATCAACTCTTTCGGAACCTTTACACTGATGGCCATACTGTCTACCTCATCATACATATGGTCTTTGTTGGGCCACCATACACTGGCGCCCAAACCTTGGCAAGAAGTAGCAACAAAATGTTTACCGTTACTATCTTTTTTCCATGAAAATCCGCCGTCCCATGGGGCACGAACTGCCTCTTTTGGGTAGCCAGAGTAGTAAACGGTCAGTTCGTTAAATTCTCCTTTTACCTGTTTTTTATGGAGCAATACGGAATGTACGTTTCCACTACTTTTAAAAGAAAGTTCTTTGCCATCGCTAATGATTTTTTCAATCTTCATGGGTTGTTGCAAATCAATTTGCATCACATCATTTTCTTTTAAAACCTTGTACCTAATTGTATTGCTGCCAGAAACAAATTTTTCATCAGGGTTTACTTCAATATCAAGGTGGTAATAGTTCAAGTCCCACCATTCTCGTTCAGGAGTAATACTTCCCCTTAAAAAATCTTCTTTGGTATAACTTAAATCATCTTGAGCGTAACAAAACACACTCAAAATGCTAAAAAATAAAACGTACAGGTTTTTCATACAACTTGGTTTGAACTATCTAAAAATAGCATTTGGAAAAACTACGGGACTTTCATGCCCATCTTTACCAATTGCGGCTACTCCGAAAAAGTAATTGTCGATTACAATACCTTCTAACGTAAATTCGGTGGTATTTCTTACAAATCTATGATTATCCCATGTAGGAGAAGTAGTTTCTCTCCAATAAATTTTATAACCAACAGCCCCATCTACTGGACTCCAGCGTAGTTTGGCCGAGGGTTCTACAATACCACCTATTTCAACTTTTTCTGGTGAAGGTGGACCCCAAGCAATTGATGCTAAGTTAATTGCGTTCACTGCAGTCAATTTTTTGGCGTAGTCAAAGTTTACATGTTCCAATACATCGCCGTAAGCAATACCATCTTCAACACGAATATCTTGGTGTTGTTGGGTATAATTTTCGTGCGACTCCATAATTCGAATTCCTGCAAATCCTGCATCATTAAATGGTCTGTGGTGTCCGCCACGACCAAAACGATCTAGCCTATAAATCATCATAGGATTCATTTCGGGCATATATGTTTTCACGGTCTTATGCACATAGCGGGCTAGTTGACGTGAAATACCATCTACTTCGCCTCCATAAAAACGTCTCGCATTACGTTGCTTTTCCGTTTCTGTTGGTGGTACTGGTTCTGAGAATATTCTAAAATCGCGGTTACTAACAACACCATCAACACCTTTAACATTACCAATCATGTCATTATTGAGAATACCCACAATA
The DNA here is from genome assembly GCA_964353095.1 of uncultured Flavobacteriaceae bacterium. GTDB lineage: Bacteria > Bacteroidota > Bacteroidia > Flavobacteriales > Flavobacteriaceae > Croceitalea. The sequence continues at coordinate 5,060 of CAYGUO010000149.1, forward strand.
TCCCAGCCTTTTTCTTTAGCGTAAGCGGCCAATCCTTTGCCACCAAATAGCCCTTGTTCCTCACCGGATAACCCGACAAAAATAATACTGCTTTCAAAGTTATATTTTGAGAGTATCCGTGCGGCTTCTATGGTCCCTGCCATACCACTGGCATTATCGTTGGCCCCGGGGGAATCGGAGGTGAAATCTGTTGGGTCACTTACGCGCGAATCAATATCACCGCTCATAATGATAAAACGGTTTGGATGCGCAGTACCGCGCTTAATGGCGACAACGTTCACTACCATGACATCTTTAACGATACGCTGGTTGGTGCCCTTTTCTACAAGGTCTTTTTGATAAAACACCTCTAAGCAGCTATTACAATCATCAGATATTTTTTCAAATTCACTTTTAATCCATCTACGGGCAGCTCCAATACCTCTGGTTTGTGAAACGGTATCACTCAAAGTATGTCTTGTTCCAAAATTGGCTAGGGTTGTAATATCATTCTCAATACGTTCTGAGGAAACTGCATTGATAATGTCATAGATTTTTAAATCTGTTTGGGCATTCATTAAAAGCGTTAAAATAAAGAATGGGAGCAATACAATTTTTTTCATTTTATTAAGGTTTGATTTTTTTTATAAAATAGATAACTATGAAAACCACAAAATGGCCCAAGCAAGGCATACAAGATTCCTGGTAAACCGTAATTTATGCCTATTTGTGTATGGGCAATTATCATGGAGAGTATCGCCACAATTACAAACAAAGCGAAATGGCGAACGTAAAAAAGTAAATTAAGGTCTTCTTTTATAGGTCTCGATTTTTTATAGGCTCTAAAATACATTAGTGATAGACATAGAAATATAAGCGCAAAGCCTAGTCCATAAAGCTCAAAAATACCAGCTAGTTTATCTGGTGTCATCCCTTTGGTCATAAACCATGAATTAACAAGGGATTTTAATGGAAAAACGTAATAGAGTACGACGAATAAAAGAACAGCATTAATAGCAATGATAACATTGTCCATATAAGCTGTTCGTCTAAAAAAATTATAATGCAGATACCATAAAATAACCAAAACAAAAAAACTGACCGCAAAGCCAACAAATAGCTTAAAGTCTAGTTCAATGATAGAATCTGAATTTTCTGTACCAACAGAGACAACAAGTAAGGTTGCCGCAAATGCAAAAACAGCATCACTGAATGCTTCAATTCTAGAAATATTATGGGGTAGTTTCACCAAGGGAAATTATTGAATAAAAGTGACTTTGGCAATCTTGCCGTTGGCTATCTCGTAAATGGCAATGGCGCTGTAATTTTGTCCGTTAATGGTCAAAAACTCTTCGTCAATAACTTTATTGCCCAGAACAATACGATTTTTAAGTTCACAATTTAGATCAGGAGTACTTTTAAAAAAGCCTTCATACATTTCCCTGAGTTTAAGCTGTCCTTTACCAATGAGTTGATTAGGATAATTGAAGATTTCAACGGTATTACTAAAATTCGATATAAAAGCTTCAATATCCCTATTGTTGTAATCATCGAGCTGTTTTTGAACAATTGCTCTTGGTGATGCTTCTGCCACAAATGCCAACCTGGTTCTACTCTGATTAATGGAAATACGGCTAATGGATTGAATTTCTTCTTGCGGAAAATATATGAGCTGCGACCACAATGCATCTTCATTGGCTTTTGCCATGACAAGTGCTTTTTCAGAACCCGCCAAGACGGTATCATTGCTTAACCAGCACATATCTTCTGTTTTACCGTAGGTGTTCATAATTTTTGTAGTGCTTCCAGAAATAGGATTTAATGATTTAATTGTCCATTGTGGTTCAGCTTTGCTAATATAGCTTACCAGTTCTGTATTGGGTATTTTATGCAAAGACCGACCAACATTTTTTTGAACGGTATACACGCTACCATCTTTAAGATTTGATACGACCAGATCCATCCCATTCTCTTTCAAGACCGTGCAAACAAGGATGTGCGTATTAAACCATACATGATAGCCCACTTTAAGGCCATCAAGTAATACTTTGGCAGTACCTGTCTTTAAATCATATTCATATAGGCGCTGCAGTCCATCTAAATCTAATTTAATTGCCGAAAAGGTGTTTTTATTTGGTCTTTTGATAGGAGAATATTCGCCACCTGCCGGTGTATCGGTCAACCACGTTTTTGTACTACCATTTACAATGTCAAACTTAATAACATCAGTTTGCTCTGCTCTAGTAGCAACGTATAGAATAGTGTTATCATCTAAAAAAGAGGGCTGATTGTCATATCCGGGACTAGAAGAGATGTTTTTTGGATTGGACAGTTCAAAAGTTCCATTCGCTGATTTCAAATCGAACAAGTAAACTTCTGTATCAGTTTGCGCTCTTATCGAATTAACTATGAAAAGGACAAGAACGAAAAAAAAAGGATTTTTCAATTTTTATTGTTTTACAAATTGTTTCAATAGGTGACGTACTTTTTTGGTACCCTCAACATGATATTTGGCCTGGGTCTTTTGAATGCCAACTTTTACGGTTACTGCCGTGTCTGGTAATTCTTCGAACATAAACTCATCCGTCCAATCATCTCCGATAGCGAACACAAAATCATAGTCGCTCTCTCCTAAAATTCTTACGGAGGCACGCCCTTTGTTCACATTACTGCTTTTCACCTCCATAACCTTATTTCCGTTAAGCACACTAATGTCATCATTACCGATTAAACTGGTCAAAACGGTATTGAGTTCCGTAGCTCTTTTTTGACCAAAATCGGGATCCGTGTTTCTATAATGCCAAGCTAAGGAATAATTTTTTTCTTCTATAAAAGATCCTGGGGTTCTATCTACAAAAGACTCGAGTACGGGTTGAATCTTTTCCATCCAATCCGATTTTACTTTTTCCAATAATTTGAAATCTTCACCGTCTCTAGAAATCCACACACCGTGTTCT
>CAYGUO010000150.1:0-7967 GCA_964353095.1 uncultured Flavobacteriaceae bacterium
AGAAAGGGCATACTATTCATCTTTCAAACGTTTTTGTTCAATTGCTTCTGAAAGTCGTTTTTCAAGTATCGGCTCAATTAGAGTCTTTCGTTTCTCTTGTTTTACAAAAGGATATAGCTCTAAATCAGCCTTCATTTTATCATCATAATTTTGATGTTTGTTAGTACCCAATAGTACCAATTCGCCCGAATCAAATTTTAGTTGTTCTTTTTTGGTGCTTTCTTTTGTTTTTCTCTGAATGATGCCGTCTTTTAACTGCTTTAAAAAACCACCAGCATTTTCTAGTTGTTTGAAAAGCTCCAAGGCTTTCTCTGCCAATTGAAAGGTAAGGGTTTCTATATAGTAGGTTCCCTCTGCTGCATGTACGCCCTCATCAAAGTAGCTTTCTTCTTTTAGTAATAACAACTGGTTACGGGCAATCCGCTCTGCGAACTCATTATCTTTATGATAGAGGGCATCATACGGTTGGTTACAAACCGTATCAGCTCCACCAAGTACCGCAGACATGCATTCGGCACTTGTACGTAGCATATTTACGTTGTAATCATAAAGGGTTTTGTTTCGCTTGCTAGGTACTGCCAAAATATGACAATCCTCATCAATACTGTATTCGTGGGCCAAGGTACTCCATAACCAACGGAGGGCTTTTAGTTTCGCTATTTCAAAAAAATAGTTGCCGCCTACTGCCACTTTAAATGTAATAGGAGAAGGCTTTTCTGTTAGGCCTAAATTGTGAGTTGAGCAATAATTGAGGTACTCGTTTGCTTGTGCCAGGCCATAGGCCAATTGTTGTACCATATTAGCTCCCGCGTTTTGGTATAATCCCAAATCTACGCCTAAGACTGTAATTCCTTTATTTTCTTGGCAAAGGCTTATGATTTCATCAAAAATATAGTGGTCCTGTTCTTGACTATGAAACCAATTTCCTGTTCTGGCAAAATTGCCAATAATATCAATGTTGAGGTGAATTTGAGAAGAAGGACTACCAGCGTAAGCCATCAGACTTTTTATGGGATGAGTAGCTAAAAAAGTGCAGTTAAGGTGAATAGGAGTCTTATCGAGGTTAATTTCTTTTAAGAGTGCATCCCATGAAATCTCGGCATCTGAAATAGTGAATACTAGCGTTGAAGCCCCTCGTTTCAAAATGTCCAAGGCTTTTTTATTGGCCAATGCAGCATCAGTTACAAAAATAGCTTGCCCAATTTGCCAAGCATGATTTTTTGGTAATGAAAATTGGGGAGTAGCTTCAATATCCTCACGGTGATAAAAAGGTTTTACATGAATACCTTCTAAAGATTCCCAAATCAAGGTATCATTATAATCTGCTCCTTTTAGGTCAAATTGAATCTTCTGTTTCCACTGTTTTGCGGAGACCTCTGAAAACTCTGAAAATAACGATTTGTTTTTCATTTTTGCTTACTGCTTACTGCTTACTGCTTTTTCTTCATCTTTAGGCTATCTTCATGTTCAATAAGAAAAATTTCCTCATTGTCTTTCTTCATATAGTATTGTTCCCTTGCAAACTTTTCCAGTTCTTCTTCATTTGAGAGTTTTTTCAATACTTTTTTATCTTTTTGAATTTCTGTTTCCAGAAAACTCTTTTGTTGCTCTAATTTATCAATTTCATTTTTTAATTCTAAATGGATGAGCAACGAATTCGTGTCAAAAAAAGCCATCCAAATAACAAATAGCGTTAAAACCAATACATACATATTGGTCATTAGCTTAAACCATTTTTTCTGTTTTATTTCTTTCCAGCCCATGTATTAAACCAATTTTTCAATAATAATGGTACGCACCATATCAACAGCTACGGTGTTGTAGTGGTTATTTGGTATTATGATATCTGCAAACTCTTTTGAGGGTTCTATAAACTCATTATGCATGGGTTTTACCGCATTTTGGTACCGATGCAAGACCTTTTCCAAATCATGTCCCCTTTCTTTGATGTCCCGCTGTAAACGGCGTATCAAACGTTCATCAGAATCAGCATGAACATATATTTTAATGTCAAATAGTTTTCGAAGTTCAGGATTGCTCAAAACTAAAATTCCCTCTACAATAATGACTTTTTTAGGGACTGTGGAAACCGTTTTAGCCAAACGGGTTTCTTCTACAAAAGAGTATACCGGTATTTCAACAGTATTTCCTTTTCTTAGCTCGTTCAAATGCAACATCAGTAAGTCAAAGTCAATCGAATTTGGATGGTCAAAATTTACCTTACTTCGCTCTTCTTTGGTCATGTGGGCCAAGTCGTTGTAATAGGAATCTTGCGATATTACCACAACTTCATCTTTTGGCAGTTCTTCAACAATCTGCTTTACTACAGTTGTTTTGCCACAACCTGTGCCTCCAGCAATTCCGATGATCAGCATAAATAGAAGTTTAATTCAAAAGTAACAATTTGATGTTATAATTGGGTTTAAACCAAGTTTATAATGGGAGTACATAATTACGTTGATTTTAATGTATGGAATATGACATTTTTCATATAATTCGAGAAGTGTTTAGATTAGTTTTGATGGTAATTTTAAGCGGAATACCCTATATTAGGAGAGCTAAATACCAATTTTAACCTTATGGGAAAACCACATAGACTTAAGGTCAACGGTCAATATGAATTTCAACTTTCAGATGCTGACCTATCTTCATTGGATATTATTAAGACCAATGAAACATCCTTTCACTATTTAAAGGACAACAAATCATATCATATTGAATTCACTGATTTTGATTTTGAGAATAAGCGCTACCAATTGAAAATTAATAATGAAAGTTATGATGTTTCAATTGATACTCCACTGAATGGACTTATAGATAGAATGGGCTTTGAATTGGGCAACTCCACTTTGGTCAGTACCATTGATGCACCAATGCCCGGACTTATTTTAGAAGTTTCTGTAAAAGAGGGTCAAGAGGTCAAAGAAAATGACCAACTCCTAATTTTGGAAGCCATGAAAATGGAGAATGTCATTACATCACCGCGCGACGGAGTCATAAAAAGCATTGCGGTAAAGCAAGGAGAAGCTGTAGAAAAGAAATTTACCTTAATAACCTTTGAATAACGGTTTAAAAATGAAAAAAATTCTAGTTGCCAACAGGGGAGAGATTGCCATTCGCGTGATGCGTACGGCAAAGAAAATGGGTATTAAAACGGTTGCCGTATATTCAGAAGCAGACAGAAATGCCCCGCATGTGCGCTTTGCTGATGAAGCGGTTTGTATAGGTCCGCCTCCTTCAAATCAATCGTATTTGTTAGGGGATAAAATCATTGAGGTTTCCAAAGCATTGGGCGTTGAGGGGATTCACCCTGGATACGGATTTCTAAGTGAAAATGCTGATTTTGCGGAATCAGTCGAAAAGAATGGATTGATTTTTATAGGGCCTAAATCACATGCCATTAGAATAATGGGAAGTAAACTGGCGGCTAAAGAAGCTGTAAAACAGTATGATATTCCTATGGTGCCAGGTATTGATGAAGCGATTACAGATGTGAAGAAAGCCCATGAGATTGCCAAAGAAATTGGTTTCCCCATTCTTATTAAAGCCTCTGCCGGTGGTGGTGGAAAAGGAATGCGAATTGTTGAAAAAGAAGCGGATTTGGAGTCACAAATGAAGCGAGCTATCAGTGAGGCCACTTCGGCATTTGGAGACGGTTCTGTATTCATTGAAAAATATGTTTCCTCTCCACGGCATATTGAAATTCAAGTGATGGCCGATACCCATGGGAACATTCTTCATTTTTTTGAACGGGAATGCAGTATTCAGCGACGCCATCAAAAAGTTGTTGAAGAAGCACCTTCATCAATTTTAACACCTGAACTGCGCAATGAAATGGGTGTTGCAGCAACTAAAGTTGCAGAAGCATGCGACTATGTAGGTGCTGGTACAGTAGAATTTTTAATGGATGCCGATCACAATTACTATTTTTTAGAGATGAATACCCGCTTGCAGGTTGAACATCCGGTTTCAGAAATAATTGCAGGAGTAGATTTGGTGGAGCTTCAAATAAGGGTAGCTAGGGGTGAAAAACTTGACATGAAGCAAGAAGACTTAAAAATCAATGGTCATGCCATGGAACTCCGAGTGTATGCAGAAGACCCGTTGAACGACTTTTTGCCGAGTGTTGGTAATTTGGAACGCTATCGACTTCCCATAGGAGAAGGAATTCGTGTGGATAACGGATTTGAAGAAGGTATGGATATTCCTATTTATTATGACCCCATGCTTTCAAAATTGATTACCTATGGTAAAACCCGGGAAGAAGCCATTGAATTAATAATCAAAGCCATTGAAAACTATGAAGTTAAAGGAGTGGAGACTACACTACCTTTTGGTTCGTATGTCATGCAACATGAAGCCTTCCGATCAGGTAATTTTGATACACACTTTGTAAAAGACTATTATTCGCCAGATTTTTTACATGAAAAACGGGAGCAAGAAGCTAAAATAGCTGCTTTAATTGCTCTAAAACAATATTTTGAAGATCGAAAAGATATACGATTGCCCATAAACTAAAACAAATGGACGCCAAATTAAAAAAATTACAAGACCGAATTGCAGAAGCCCATTTAGGTGGTGGTGAAAAGCGTATTGAAAAGCAACATGCAAAGAAAAAACTGACCGCGAGAGAACGTATTCATTATTTGTTGGATGAGGGTTCTTTTGAAGAAATGGGGGTTTTGGTCACCCACCGTACCACTGATTTTGGTATGGATAAAGAGATCTATTATGGTGATGGTGTAGTTACGGGCTATGGTACGATTAACAGTCGTCTGGTTTATGTTTATGCTCAAGATTTTACTGTTTTTGGAGGGGCACTTTCTGAAACCCATGCCGAGAAAATTTGTAAGGTGATGGATTTGGCCATGAAAGTAGGTGCGCCTATTATTGGTTTGAATGATTCGGGGGGAGCCAGAATTCAAGAGGGGGTGAAGTCTTTAGGCGGTTATGCAGATATATTCTATCGTAACGTGCAGGCATCAGGAGTGATTCCCCAATTATCTGCTATTATGGGTCCTTGTGCTGGCGGAGCAGTTTACTCGCCGGCAATGACTGATTTTATTCTAATGGTAGAGCAGACGAGTTATATGTTTGTAACGGGGCCAAATGTGGTTAAAACCGTTACCAATGAAGAAGTGACTTCTGAAGAATTGGGTGGGGCTATGACGCATGCATCCAAATCTGGAGTTGCGCATAAAACATCCTCAAACGATGCCACCTGTTTGAATGATATTAAAAAATTATTGGAATACCTACCACAAAACAATACCAAACCCCCTACCAAATTACCTTATACCTTAAGTGATGAGGTTCGCGAACAATTAAGGAGTATTGTTCCAGATAATCCCAATAAACCTTATGACATGCATGAGGTAATCAATGGTATTATTGATGCTGATTCATTTTATGAAATACATAAGGATTATGCCGAGAATATTATCGTTGGCTTTGCTAGGCTAGGAGGTCGCAGTATTGGAATTATTGCTAACCAACCCATGTTTTTAGCAGGAGTTCTAGGGGTGAAAAGTTCAAGAAAAGCAGCTCGATTTACTAGGTTTTGCGATGCCTTTAATATTCCCTTATTGGTATTGGTAGATGTCCCTGGCTTTTTACCGGGCACGGACCAAGAATGGGCCGGTATTATTATGCACGGAGCGAAATTACTCTATGCCTTGAGTGAAGCTACAGTGCCAAGAGTGACTGTAATTACCAGAAAAGCCTATGGTGGTGCCTATGATGTTATGAATTCTAAACATATTGGAGCTGATTTTAATTTTGCATGGCCTTCTGCAGAAATAGCTGTAATGGGTGCAAAAGGAGCAAGTGAAATTATCTTTAGGCGCGAAATAGCAGCAGCTGATGACCACGAAGCCAAACTAAAAGAAAAGGAGAAGGAATATGCAGATAAGTTTGCCAACCCATATCGCGCAGCACAACGGGGTTTTATAGATGAGATCATATTACCGGAAAACACCCGCAGGAAACTATTGAAGGCCTATGCCATGCTAGAGAATAAAAAGGTAGCAAGCCCAAAAAGGAAGCATGGGAATATACCGCTATAGTGGGTGTCAAAGGTTGCAGTTGGCCTTCTGGGCAAAAGGGAAGAATCCTAGGATAAAATAACACGTAATGATTTTTGCCAAACAATTAATAGAATCCTTTAAAAACAATTATTTCTAATTGTTTACCATACCAATGGGTAGTTGTATTTTTGCCGAATGCAAAATGACAACGTCAAACCCAACTTTGAGTTTATAGCACTCATGGCCTCTTTAATGTCTATCGTGGCATTGGGTATTGATACCTTGTTGCCCGCGATTCCTGATATTTCAGAAAGTATTGGCATTACCGATTCGCGCGATAGCCAACTCTTTGTCACCATGATTTTTTTGGGTTTAGGGGTAGGGCAGCTGTTCTTTGGGCCGCTTTCAGACCAGTATGGTCGTAAACCCATGGTATATGCCGGTTTTGTGGTGTTTGGTATTTCAAGTTTGATTTGCGTATTCGCGCCCAATTTAGAGGTGATGGTCGCAGGTAGAATTTTACAGGGTATCGGGTTATCTGCGCATAGAACTATTGCGATTTCGATTATTCGCGATTCATACAAAGGAGATTATATGGCGCGGGTGATGTCTTTCATTACTGCCTTTTTTATTCTGGTTCCCGTCGTTGCTCCCGCTTTAGGCAAGTTTATTTTAGACCATTTTGACTGGCAGACTATTTTTTACGTGCACTTATTTCTAGGGGTTTTACTTTGGGTCTGGTTCTGGAAGCGTCAAGAAGAGACCCTAAAGCCTCAGTACCAAGTTAAATTCTCTCCTAAAAGTTTTATATCTGGCACAAAAGAAATGCTGCGTCACCCTGAAACGGTCACCTACACCTTTGTTTCTGGTTTTGTAACTGGTGCTTTTTTAGTCTATCTAAGTTCAGCGCAATATATTTTTGAAGACCAGTATGGGTTGCGAGATGCTTTTCCATACATTTTTGCAGGTTTGGCAATATCCATCGGCACCTCCACTTTTACGAATGGCACCTTGGTGATGCGTTTTGGTATGCGAAACCTTTCATTGGCTGCTACGGTGGTGTTTAGCTTGGTAGCTGTTTTTTATGTGCTACTTTTTTACAATACGCCCAACCCCAACGTAACGGTACTCGTTGCCTTTTTGTTTTTGCAATTCTTCTGTTTGGGTTTTATGTGGGGTAATTTTCGCTCTATCGCGATGGAACCTATCGGTCATATTGCGGGTATTGGGGCAGCTATCAACGGTTTTGTGTCCACTTTAATTTCGGTGCCTATAGCCACCTTTATTGGTTCTTTTTTAGACGATTTGGCCTTGCCTTTATTTGTAGGCCTCGCCTGTTGTGGAATGTGTGCCGTACTTCTAATTATTTTGTCTCGAAGGAAGAAATTGGTTTTTTTGAGTCGGTATTAGTTTTACGTCGTGCTATGCTGCAGCATTTCTAAAGTTATCAGAATTGAAAGAAGTGTGATGGACTGGTTTTATTCGCCGTAGGCGAATTGACTCGAGCGGTCGTTTGTATGATTAGTTGTGGACTTTTCCAACAGAAAATGTCCGCCCGTACCGAAGATAGTTAATTACAAAGATTTTTATTTTGGGAAATCCGCTCACAATTAATTATAAACCGTGTGGCTGTTGCACAACTAAATATTTTATCAAATTGTAGCCTTACCCTGTCAGCGTTTTTTTTTCGTAATATTCTCAATTCAGTTTGAGTTAGTGATTCCGTCACTTACTAAATTAAGATTTAAATTATTTTGTTTTTTTTTCAACTTTTCCTGTCAGAAGTAATCCAATACCAGCACCAATTAATATTCCAGAAATGAAGTCAGTTGCATCATTTTCAATAGCAAATTTTACTACAATTCCAATTACTAAAATTGCTAATCCTATAACTCTTATTTTATTCATATTTTTTTCAATTTTGAGTACGCTCTGCAATGA
>CAYGUO010000151.1:0-7841 GCA_964353095.1 uncultured Flavobacteriaceae bacterium
TTTTCATAAAGATAGCTATTTTTTTTTGCAGTTTATGAAGGATTTATATTGAACTTTTATTGAGAATATTTTAACGTTTTGCCTTGTAGCATTGCAATTTCAATAAATTTTGTGACTTTTTTAAGAAATAGGGTTCTTAAACATTAATAAGGGTCTACATTGCCCCACACTATAAATTTAATTAACTAACACATTAACGATTATGAAAAAATTTTTATTCATTTTGGCAATCTTTGCCGTTACTGCAATGCAAGCGCAAGATTTGCCTGCCAATCCTGAACCTGGTAAATGCTATGTGCGTTGTACCACCCCTGATGTTTATGCCAACGAAACGATGACCGTTGTTGTTAAGCCTGCTTACAAAGTTTTAAAAACAATACCTGCAACATACAAAACAGTAACAGAACGGGTATTGGTGAAAGAAGAAGGCAAAAAACTAAGTGTGATACCGGCAAAATGGGGAAATGAGACAGTAAGTTACGTTTCAAAAGAAGGAGCAAATACCTTACGCATCATACCTGCAAGTTTCAAACCTTCATCTGAAACTATCGAAATTAAGCCAGCTTACGCCCAATGGGAGCTAGGTTCTCCAGCGCCAGATTGTGCTTCGGGCAACCCTGATGATTGCCGTTACTGGTGTTACAAAGGGTATCCTGCGGAATACACTACGGTAAGCACCCAAGTGATTGCGAATGATGCTTCAACACAACAGACAGCTATTGCTGCTAAGAATGCTAGTTATACCAAAAGAGTGATGGTGGAGCCTGCAAAAGTTGTGGAAGAAGTAATCCCTGCAGTTTACGAAACCATTACAAGAACAGTTTTGGATAAAGATGCCTACACTGTTGAAGAAACGATACCAGCTGTTAGCAAAACGGTTACAAAAGAGGTGTTGAAAACAAAAGGTGGTTTAACAACTTGGAAAGAAGTTGAATGTTCCTTAGTAGAATACCAAGCATTACCTATAAACTGGAATTTGGGAAGTTCTACCTTAACTGCTGAAGCTAAGCGTATTATTGATTCAAGATTAATGCCAGTATTACAGCAAAACCCAGGTACGAAGTTGGAAATAGCTTCTCATACCGATGCAAGAGGTCAATCATCTCCAAATCAGGTGCTATCTGAAAAGAGAGCAAAAGCGGTAGCAGATTATTTGATTACTAAAGGAGTAAATTCAAGCCTTTTGGTTGCTAACGGTTACGGAGAAAGAAAATTGAAAAACAGATGTGCTGATGGTGTTTCTTGTACTGAAAGAGAGCATGCAGCTAACAGAAGAACAGAATTTAGATTGATAAGCAACTAAGCGTTATCACTCAAATAATTTTAATAAAAAGCCCTTTTAACCGAGGGCTTTTTTATTTGTTCTTTTTTAGAAAATCAAGATGATAACGGATTTCACCATTCATACTATAACCAGAATAATCATCTAATAGCACACCATTAGGACTCAAAGCGGCCAAAAGTGGAAACACACCTTTTTTATTATACTTTGGCAATAAGGCTTTGTTTTGCTGCAATTGCTCAGGGGTTAACAAATCTTTATTTCTGGGGATGTCAACATACAAAAGCACATACTCCTTAGAAATGCTTTTAAACTCTTCCGTTTCAAATAAGTCTTTTTTAAGCATTTTACATGGCGGACACCAATCACTACCTGTGAAATAGACCAGTACATTCTTTTTTTCCTTTTTTGCAACCTTTAATACTTTTTGATAATCGGTTTGCCAATCAATATCAGAAGTGGTTTCTTCCGTATTACTAAAAGGAAGTAGTATTAAAAAAGAAAAGATATAAATGAATGTTTTCATTGTTTTTTATTTTAACAGTGCAAAATGCTTGCCATGCTATTTGAATAACGAATCCATCCCAGGAATATTGGGCATTCCGTCTTTCGCAACAGCTGCTAGCTCTGTTTCATTTACTTTAGTTGCCTTGGCGATAGCTTTATTTAGGGTTAGCATCAAGTAATCTTCCAGTTGCTCTTTATCTTGTAGTAAAGCATCATCAATTGAAATTGATTTTAATTCCCTGTTGGCTGTTAACGTCACTTTCAAAAGTCCATCCGTAGAACTTTCATCAAGGAGTACCGTATCCAAACGTTTTTTTGTTGCTTCTACTTTTGCTTGGGTCTCTTTTAATTTCCCCATCATTCCCATTAAATCTCCAAACATAATTTTAAAACTATCAGTTTACGAGGACAAAATTAGTAAATTGAACGACAATTAAATCTACGAAGCGGGACATACTGTTTTAGTTTCTGACAAAAACAAGCATTTGCACCAGTTCATAGTGCACTTATAAACCTATAACTACATTACATGAAATCATTCTGCTTTACCTTATCTCTTTGTTTTATCTGCCTTATTTTTGCAAACTCTTGTAATGAGGTGAATAAAGAAACTATGGCATTAGAAGCTCCAAAAGCTAAAAAAGTACCGAAAAAACTTGAAATTCATGGCGATGTTCGGGTTGATGATTACTATTGGCTCAATGATCGTGAAGACCAAGAAGTGATTGATTATTTAGAGGCAGAAAACGAATATTACGCTAAAAATACTGCCCATACAAAAGCATTTCAAGAAGAATTATTTCAAGAAATGAAAGCGAGAATCAAAGAAGATGACGCTTCAGTACCCTATAAATTAAATGGATATTATTACATTACCCGATTTGAAACAGGAAAGGAATATCCCATATATTCAAGGAAGAAGGCGTCTTTAGATGCTGAAGAAGAAATTTTGTTCAATTGTAATGTATTGGCCGAAGGACATGACTACTATAATTTAAGGGGAGTTTCGGTAAGTCCAAATAATCAATTAGCAGCTTTTGGTGTTGATACCATTTCTAGACGACAATATTTTATTCAGATAAAAAACTTGGTTACGGGTGAAGTGTATCCTGACAAAATTGAAAACACAACGGGAAGTGCTGTTTGGGCGGCAGATAATAAAACGCTCTTTTACACTAAAAAAGACCCTGTTACACTTCGTTCAGACAAAATTTACAAACATCGATTGGGTACTTCTGCCGAAGAAGATGAATTAGTATTTCATGAAGAGGACGATACCTATAATACCTATGTTTATAAAACCAAGTCCAAGAAATATATAGTTATTGGTTCCGGTAGCACACTGACGTCAGAATACCAGATAATGCCTGCTGACAAACCAGATGATGGCTTTCAAATGTTTTCACCAAGAACAAGGGGATTGGAATATTCAATTTACCATTACAATGATAATTTTTACGTATTGACCAATAAAGATGATGCCACCAATTTTAAATTGATGATCGTTGGAGAGGCTAAAACCAGTCATGAAAACTGGAAAGAATTTATTCCTCATCGTGAAGATGTTTTACTTGAAGATATTGAAATTTTTAAGGATTATTATGTGCTATCTGAACGGGAACAGGGCTTGAACAAAATGAAGATTGTTCGTTGGGACGGTTCTGATAGTTATTATTTGCCGTTTGAAAGTGAAACCTATGTTGCTGGAGGCACCACCAATGTGGATTTTGACACAGAAACCCTTCGTTATTTTTATAATGCCATGTCATCACCTTATGCAATTATCGATTTTAATATGCGCACTAAGGAAAAGGAAGTTTTAAAAGAGCAAGAGGTACTAGGGGGTGCTTTCGACAAAGATAATTATCGCTCTGAACGAATCTGGGCAGTAGCGAGAGATGGCGCCAAAGTACCAGTTTCTTTAGTATACCATAAAGACACAAAGTTAGATGGAACAAGTCCCCTGTTACAGTATGCCTATGGCTCATACGGAGCAACCATCGACCCTTATTTTTCAACGGTAAGACTAAGTTTATTGGATAGAGGGTTTGTTTATGCAATTGCTCATATTCGTGGTGGTGAGTACTTGGGACGCCCTTGGTATGAAGATGGTAAGCTACTGACAAAGAAAAATACATTTACTGATTTTGTAGATGTTTCAAAACACTTGATTGCAGAAAAATATACTGCTCCAGAGCATTTATATGCTATGGGAGGTTCAGCAGGTGGCTTATTGATGGGCGCAGTAGTGAATATGGCACCGGAATTATATAACGGTGTGATTGCGGCAGTGCCTTTTGTTGATGTGATTACTACAATGTTAGATGATACCATTCCGTTAACAACGGGTGAATATGACGAATGGGGTAATCCAAATGAAAAAGAATATTATGATTATATGAAATTGTATTCGCCTTATGATAATGTGCAAGCCAAAGCATATCCTAACCTGTTGGTTACAACAGGTCTTCATGATTCTCAAGTACAGTATTGGGAACCGGCAAAATGGGTTGCAAAACTTAGGGAGTATAAAACGGATACAAATCAATTGTTTCTAGATACCAATATGGAGGCTGGCCACGGCGGTGCCTCTGGTCGTTTTGAGGCGCTAAAGGAAACTGCTAAGGAATATGCTTTTCTACTAGATTTGGAAGGAAAAATCCGATAAAATAAAAAATTGTTATTTTTGCAGCTGTAATTAGTGGCGGAAACGCCATGTTACAAGACCTAACTTTACTATGGATAACAATATTAATGCCTACGATAGTATTCTTGATTTAGTGGGAGATACACCACTGATCAAATTAAATAGAATAGCAGCATCGCTAACAGGTAATTTTTACGCCAAGGTTGAAGCTTTTAACCCGGGTCATTCTGCAAAAGACCGCATTGCGATTCATATTATTGAAGAAGCCGAGAAAAAAGGGCTTTTAAATTCAGAAAGTACCATTATTGAAACCACTTCTGGTAATACAGGCTTCAGTCTTGCAATGGCCAGCATGGTAAAAGGATACAAGTGTATTTTAGCGGTAAGTTCAAAATCATCTCCTGATAAAATAGACATGTTGCGTTCTATGGGCGCAGAAGTTTATGTTTGTCCAGCACACGTTAGTGCAGATGATCCGCGTTCCTATTATGAAGTAGCAAAAAGATTACATACAGAGACACCTGGCTCTATTTATATCAATCAATATTTCAACGAATTGAATATTGAAGCGCATTATAAAACTACGGGACCTGAAATTTGGAAACAGACCAATGGAAATATTACGCATCTGGTTGCTTGCAGCGGCACTGGTGGAACAATTTCTGGTACAGCAAGATTTTTAAAAGAACAAAATCCGAATATTAAAGTTTTAGCGGTTGATGCTTTTGGGTCGGTATTGAAAAAATACCACGAAACAGGTGAATTTGACCATGAAGAAATATATCCGTACCGAATAGAAGGTCTTGGTAAAAACTTAATTCCGAAAGCAACCGATTTCAATAGTATTGATCGGTACATTAAGGTTACTGATGCGGAGAGTGCTCACATGGCACGGAAAATAGCACATTCAGAGGGTATGTTCGTTGGCTATACCAGTGGTGCGGCAATGCAAGCGGTAATACAATACAATACAGAGGGTGAGTTCAACAAAGATAGTAATGTTGTTGTAATCTTTCCTGATCATGGGTCTCGCTATATGAGTAAAATCTACAGTGATGAATGGATGCAAAACCAAGGCTTTTTTGATGCTAAAAACGCAGAGGTTCCAAAAGAGATTCAGTATATAAAATAAGTAGTGAAGAATTTTTTTTAAAAGCAACGATCTTAGGGGTCGTTGCTTTTTTGTTTGCAAAAATGTCATTGCATGGTTAGATAAAATACATATTTTTGCAATTGAATTAATTTTTGGGCAGATGAGAGATTTATTTGAGAGGATTATCGAGAACAAAGGCCCTTTGGGCAAGTGGGCCTCACAGGCAGAAGGCTATTTTGTGTTTCCAAAATTGGAAGGACCGATATCTAATAGAATGAAGTTTCAAGGAAAGGAAGTTATTACGTGGAGCGTAAACGACTACTTGGGCTTGGCAAATATGCCAGAAATTAAAAAAGTTGATGGTGATGCGGCCTATGAACATGGTTCGGCATATCCTATGGGAGCTAGAATGATGAGTGGCCATACCGATTTTCATGAGCAGTTAGAAGAAGAACTGGCCGAATTTGTGAATAAGGAATCTGCTTATCTTTTAAATTTTGGATACCAAGGTATCATGTCCGCTGTTGACGCTTTAGTCGCTAAAGATGATATTATCGTTTACGACGTTGACTGCCACGCTTGCATTATTGATGGTGTCAGATTACATGTTGGAAAGCGATTTACCTTTAAACATAATGATGTTGAAAGTTTAGAAAAGAACTTAGAACGTGCCACCAAAATGGCAAATGAAACCGGTGGGGGAATCTTAGTGATTTCTGAAGGGGTTTTTGGAATGCGTGGTGAACAGGGTATTCTTAAAGAAATAGTTGCCTTAAAGAAAAAATATAATTTCAGACTACTTGTTGATGATGCACATGGTTTTGGAACCTTGGGCAAAACAGGTGCGGGAGCAGGTGAGGAGCAAGGCATTCAAGATGACATTGATGTGTATTTTGCCACTTTTGCAAAGTCCATGGCCGGTATTGGTGCGTTTTTGGCAGCGGATAAGGAAATTATAGATTACTTAAAATACAACCTACGTTCACAAATGTTCGCTAAATCATTACCAATGATTTATGTGAAGGGAGCATTAAAACGTTTGGATATGTTACGTACTATGCCAGAGTTGAAGAACAAACTTTGGGAGAATGTAAACGCATTACAAAACGGTTTAAAAGAACGTGGTTTTAATATTGGGACAACCACTAGTTGTGTAACGCCCGTATATTTAAACGGAAGTATTCCTGAAGCGATGGCCTTGGTAAAAGATCTTCGTGAAAATCATGGAATATTCTGTTCTATCGTAGTTTATCCTGTAATACCAAAAGGATTGATTCTACTTAGAATGATTCCTACCGCAACCCACACCTTGCAAGACGTAGCAGAGACTTTGGAAGCTTTTTCTATAATTAGAGAGCGATTGGAGAACGGAACGTACAAAAGGTTATCTGCGGCTGTTGCAGCAGCAATGGGGGAGTAGCGCTATAAGTTCCGTAGAATTCTGAATACTTGGAGGTTAATATAGCATGACCAAAGGCAGATAATTAGAAGATTAGCCTTCTGAACCAGCGATTTTTTCGTTATTTTTTCTATTCAGCAACTTTTCTGAGACTTTATAGGTAGCCGTATACTCCAGATTTACCTGTCTTTTTTTAAATTCATAAAAAGCTCTTTTGTACCATTTTGGATCAGTTGCCTTTTTACGGTAATCTTCGTTTGACTTCATATCAAAAGGAGCCTCTTTTAAACGCGCCTCAATTTTATATACTCCAATTCCGAACTGCTCAATTCGGTCTAAGACTTTTTCAAAATCAGCTTCTGAAAAATAGAATACCGGATTGGAATCAAAATCTTTGTTGAGGTTCGCTAAGTTTTGAAAGATATTTTGATTAAAAAATTCTGTTTTTTCCATA
Source organism: uncultured Flavobacteriaceae bacterium (assembly GCA_964353095.1). Lineage (GTDB taxonomy): Bacteria > Bacteroidota > Bacteroidia > Flavobacteriales > Flavobacteriaceae > Croceitalea. The sequence continues at coordinate 7,383 of CAYGUO010000151.1, forward strand.
AAATGCGTAAAAGTCTGTGCAAATAAAGACAAACCTTTTGGTTTAACACGTAATAGTTTTGTTTTACATACCAGGTAGTAGCCAATATGTTGTTATCAATTGGAATTTGTTCGCATTGCTTTAAATAAAGGGTAAATTACTGGAATACTGAATAATCCAATTGTTACTGGTAAAAACCAAGTTCCAAGTCCGTCAGCTTGGCCAGTAGCATTCTGAATCGTCTTGAATAAAATAAACCCAAAAACGAGTACAATCATTAACTTTAATAGCCTAATGATTCGCGTTGCGGTAGTATATTGGGCTAACGCATTTTTATCTGTGATTTTTGTGGGATAATTGAAAACATGTGGATACTTATTCAAGATGGACATTCCAATATAAAGAATAGTTGCAATAATTGGTAGAGTGAAAATGTATGTTTTTTCACCAAATGAATCAGCCTCCCCGGCACCGTTGTAA
>CAYGUO010000152.1:0-7823 GCA_964353095.1 uncultured Flavobacteriaceae bacterium
ACATTAAATAGTCGTAAAGCATATAATTTTTTTAGTGGTATTAGTTCACTTTTGCTGAGGTATCGGCAATCACTTTCCAATCCCCGTCAAATTTTTTCAAAATGAGCATAAAAATTCCGTTGGTATCACCTACTTCCCTAGTCAAGTGATATTCTCCCATAACGGAATAAGCTTCTTCGTTTATTGGCGAAATATCGTTAAAAATAAATCTGAGATTTCCAAAATGCTCCTTTGTGGGATAGCTTTTTTTGTAACGGTCCAAGGTGCTTTGCCATCCTTTTATCAAGCCGCCCGAGCCATAGAATTTTAACTCTTCAGATTGCCAATACCCTTCCATAAAAGCCTCAATATCATAATTGTTCCAAGCCTCTTGTTGGTTGTTTAGCACGGTCAATATGGCCTGCTTATCTTTTTCAATAGTAGTGAGTTGGGCAAAGCCAGAGAACGAGATGCATAGTAAAAGAAAACAAAGTTTTTTCATGCCGTGATGGTATATGATTGGTTCTGTTTAAAAATAACACTTATTTCAATAGGTCAAATCTATCCCTGGCTTATAAAAGTAATGACCCCAATTACCGCTAGCACAAGTATTACGGTAAAAAATATCTTCCAAAAGCTATAAGGGCGGTTCCCTGAAATTTCACCATTTTCGCCGTTGATAAAGAAGTTATATTCCTTGCCATTGTATCGATAAGCACTCACATAAACAGGAAGCAAAATATGTTTAAAGGTTTCTTCTGAAAGTTGCATATCCATTCTGTTTACCCGTTGCGTATCACCACCAATATCTTGACGGCACCAACGTTCTGCAATATGCTCTGCTTCGTCTTTGGCCAACAGATGGCCTTGCGTAAGTGGGATGGTGTATTTTTCCGTAACAAAGCCCCTTAAAAAACTAGAATTAAAGGGTTGTAATAACTTAAGGTTCCAACGTGCAATTTTTGATGGTATACGCCCTGCCTTTTGTTTAGAGGCTTTCACCAAAGTATCATCTACAAAACCATTGATATGACCTGATGCAGGATGCCATTTTGTTTTTCGAACACGCTGGTTGACCATTTTTCCTTTTGAGTTACGCACCCGTTTGTTCTCATAATAATACTCCCCTCGTTGCCCTGAATAACGCGCTTTTAATTGTGCATCAAAAGTCCAATAGGGTAAGTATAGGCCTTTTGTAAATTGTGGGTCAAGTGCTGCTTTTTTGAGTTTGTTTGGGGCAAACCAAAGGCTGTCTACCCAGCGTTTGAATAGTTGAAATGATTTCTTCTGATCAATTTGAAAAGGGAGCACCGCACCGGGTAAAATCCAGTCTTCTTTGTAGGCATCCTCTAAAATTAAGGGCATACTACAATACACGCAATGCAGCGATTTGTAGTTTTCTTCAACGTGTTGATTGGCACCACAATTTTTACAATGCAGCATCGAAATTTCTTCGCTGTGCTTTTGCGCACCCATTTCTTTAAGGTATGGGTAGAGCTCAAGCTCTTTAAACCCATTTTCATCAATACTAATGACTTCTTTATGTCCGCAGTAATCACAGCTAATATTTTCCGTTCCGGGTTGGTACCTCAGTTCTGCCCCACAATTAATGCAGGCTTTTTTGAGTTCGGTATTTTTTATTTTTTCATTCATGAAGAAGTTCCCTTGAAGAAGGGAAGCAATGCGTTGGGCGTAAATATTTGTAAAACGGTATTACGAACATAGTGAAGCAATCTTCTGATTCAATTTCAACAGATTGCTTTGTGTCTCGCAATGACGTATTTAGTTTAAGCACCTGGCAATGGTGGTGGCGTATTACCCCCTAAGAATGATTTTAGTTCTTCTACTTCCTGAAGGGCCTTCCAATTGGTCATTCCCTGTTTCCACACCAAGCTATCGCGATTAATAGTTCTATTGGCAAAGAGTGCTTTTAATTGATCAAGCCCTACAGGACCTTGTTGTGCTCCGTTAACAGCATAAAAATATTGAATGGCAACTGGCATTGGAGGAGGTATTGTGCCACCAGCCTGAGCCATAGGTTGCTGACCACCCATTTGTGGACTCATCAGGCCACCCATTTGTTGCGCCAAAACAAAGCCCATACCCATACCCATGCCGGCACCAGCCGTTCCGCCTTCATTTTTAGCCGCAGCTTCAATCGCTTTTGCTGTTTTGAACTTGGTTAATTTGTCTAAATCTATCTTGTCAATACGACTGTACTCAAAGATTTCTTTCTTCAAATCTTCAGGCATAGAGACATTCTCGATGTAGAATTTCTCTAAAGAAATCCCCACTGATAAAAATTCTGGTTTCATTACCTCTTGGCAGGTGTCAGAAAGTTCGGAAGTATTTGCAGCGTATAATTCAATCGGTAAATTGGCTTCACCAACCGTATCCGTAAATCGTGTGGCAATAAGGCTTTTAAGGTGTTCATTGATTTCGAAGTTGGTGAAGTTGCTGTCCGTACCAACAATATCAACGATGAATTTACCGGCATCAGCTATTTTAAAAGCATAAGTGCCAAAGGCACGAATTTCCACTAATCCAAATCGTTCATCACTTAAAGTTATAGGGTTTTTCGTGCCCCATTTTTCATCGGTGAATAAGTGGGTGTTTACAAAATAGACTTCTGCTTTAAACGGAGAATTAAAGCCGTATTTCCAGCCTTTGAGCGTCGTTAAAATAGGAAGGTTTTGCGTGGTCAAGTCATACGTACCCGGTGTAAATACATCAGCTAATTGGCCTTCATTTACGAACACAGCGGTTTGGCCCTCACGAACAATAAGTTTGGCCCCGTTTTTTATTTCATTTTGGTAGCGCTCAAAACGGTGCGCTATGGTGTCGTCCGTATAATCGAGCCACTCGACAATGTCAATAAACTCGTGACTGAGTTTTTCTTTGATTTTACTAAAAATATCCATGAATAGTGTTTTACAAGTTTGCGTTCTAAAGCTACTAAAAAACGATGATTTCGCTTTACATCTTAATTAGTATAAAATTAAGCACTTTGTTACAGCGTATTATTTTGATTTAAAAAAAAGGTATTTTTAACCATGAGGATAAAACCAAGCCGAATGAACCATTGTTTTACAGTACTTATCGTTTGTTGTTTTTATATCAGTGCAATCGGGCAAACACGATTTCATGAAGATTCAGAAAAGGTTTTTGAAAAAGTATCGGTTCTAATAAGTAAAAATGAACTAGAACAGGCAGAGGGGTTGTTGCAGCCGATTAAAACCAGACTAATGAGTAAGAGTATTTCTAACAGTATTTGGGATTACTTCACTTTTAGCCAACTTACTGGTCATGAATTACATATCGCTTCTTTAGAAGAAGACTATGAACGTGCAGTTGTAATTAGTAGAACAGCGAAAGAAAAAATTAAGCCAGGGATACGAAGTGATGACCAAATAGCAATAGGGTACTATAGTCAATGTATAAATGAGCAGCTATACAGTCAAATGGCTGAGAATTACAGCCTACCTTCTTTGGAAAGCGCTAAATTAAATTTAAAGATTGTTCAGGGAAAAGTAAAAACACATCGGTTTCAGTTTCCTAGTACTAAAGCGAATGTGTTGAAAATGTTTGATTATCAGATGAATCAGATTGATGTTAGGCTTGACGCTTTTCAAGAATAAGCCTTCTAAGGTTTTAATGAAACTATACAAGCAGTAACCAAACTACCAATGCCCTGTTCCCGGTTCCCCTTTAAAAGGGCCAGATACGGCACTGGTAATCCACCCTGCATAGAATTGGCCCGGTTGTGGTGTGGCCTTTTCTCCATCTAAAAAACAATCTAGGTGTTGCGGATAGAAAGCAAAATAGCCTACTAAATCTTGGTAAGGTTCAAACGGTTGGGCATAAGACCATGCCACAGGTTCGTCAGGATGGTCAACAAGGGCCCAGTAAGCTGCTTGACCCTTCCATTCACACAATGACTTTTTGCCAGACATGGCGATGAGCATAGGTTGATGCACATCTTCAGGGGGAATATAATAGGTGGGCGGACTAGCCGTTTCCTGCATAGCAAAAGCGTTTTTTGAAGTGGCAATGGCAATGCCATTATGATACACTTGAATCGTTTCCGATACCTTTTCAAGGGCAGGCGGTCTGGGAAAATCCCAAACGGATACCTGCCCCGCTTTTGGGGTTTCGGCAAAAGGAGGGCGTTGTTGTCCAGTATAATTCCACTTATCCCTAGATTTTAATAACCAATCAGGAACAGTGTTTTGTTTTTTATCCTTTGAATTCTTCATAATGGCTTCACCGAAAATAGGTTTTTTTCAACCAATTGATGAAACGTATTTAGAGTAAACCACTATCATATCCAATTAGTACTAAGGAAAGGACCAAAAATGAGAAGGCTGGAAATGATTTTTTTAGTGGATCACTTACTTTGATATGCATAATGATGGCTCCAACCATAAGAATCGCCATAGTCCCTGCCCCGTAAAGCGTCAAAGAAGGCACCCAGATAGAGATGAGAAGCAGTAAAGCGGCCACTAATTTTAGACCTCCAATAAGGTACATCATCGTTTCTGAGAGACCGTAGGTTTTAAACTCATCTTTCATGCTTTTTGCTTGACCACCCCGCCATGGTGTTTCTTTGTTAAACCTAAAAAGCCATACATTTACGATGCTGATAAAAAGGATGATTTTCACAATCCAAATGAGATAATCCATATTGTTTAAGTATTTTTAAAATTTATTAAACAGAAACTAAGGATTATTAATGGCATATCCAAATTTGAATGAGTTTTCTTGGTATTTAACTGCATTATTGATTTTCTCATCACTATCCTTTATCATTTTTGGGCTAAGTAGTTTGTTTGCACCCTATATGATAACGGAATTTGAACGCTACGGACTTAAGAAGTTTAGGGTAAGTAATGGGTACTTACAGGTATTGGGAGCTATTGGTCTTGGACTCGCCTTTCATTTCCGCACGGTTGGGTTGGCTGCCAGCGCAGGGCTTGCCATTTTAATGGTACTGGGCTTTATCGTGCGACTAAGAATTAAAGATGGTTTTGTGAAATCGTTTCCAGCATTTTTTTATGCTGTACTGAATACTTTTATCTATTTTTTATTGCTTAAAACTTAAACCTTATCTAGATGAGCTCAGAAAGTACTAACGAGGTAAATAAGAATGTATTGGGTACCGAATTGCAAGCGTGTTGCCATAACCCTAAAACCGGATTTTACCGCGATGGGTTTTGCCGCACGGGTCCTGAAGATGTGGGTACGCATGTGGTCTGCGCCATTATGACGGAAGCATTTCTGGTATACACCAAAGAACAGGGTAATGATTTGAGCACGCCAATACCCATGTATCAGTTTCCGGGCTTGCAACCAGGGGATCAATGGTGTTTATGTGCTTCTCGGTGGAAACAGGCTTACAAAGCTGGTAAAGCTCCAGATGTGGTATTGGAAGCTACCCATGAAAAGGCATTGCAAATTATCGAATTTGAATGCTTATTGGAACATAAACATGTAATGAATGATTAAAGCAGTATTATTTGACATGGATGGGGTGATTATAGAATCTGAACCCTTGCACCGAAAGGCCTATTTTTCAATGTTCAAAGAAGTTGGTATTTCAGTATCCGATGAACTTTTTGAAAGTTTTACAGGGCAGGCCACACTGTATATTTGCAAACAAGTGGTACGTCATTTTAGCTTAGACCGAGTGCTAGAAGACTTGGTTGCCATCAAACGACATTTTTTTAAAGATCTTTTTTTTAATGACCCTAAGTTAGATTTGATACCGGGCGTTCGCGAACGCATACAAGACTACCATAAAAATGGACTTACGCTAATTTTAGCAAGTTCAGCGTCCATGCCAAATATCAATAATGTGTTTACCAAGTTTGATTTAGACCAGTATTTTGTTGCAAAATTCAGCGGTGCCGATTTAAAAGCCTCCAAGCCACATCCAGAAATCTTTCTTAAAGCTGCCGAAGCATCAGGTTTTGATAAACGGGAGTGTATGGTGATTGAAGACAGCACCAACGGTATTAAAGCGGCCCATGCTGCGGGTATTTATGCCGTAGCTTTTAAAAGTCCAAATTCTAAGAACCAAGATTATAGCTTGGCCAATAAGGTCATTACCAATTTCAATGAGATTTCTTTTGAGAATTTAAGTCGCCTGTAAGGCTGTGATAACCGCTTTTGCCGCAGCTTCCCCAGAGGCCATGGCAGCATTTAAAGAGCCGCTCAACAAATGGTCGCCTGCAAGATAAACACCTTCTGAATTCCTTATAATCTCATTATTAGGTTGCATTCCCACGTTTGAAATATTGGGCAAGGCCTGTTTGATATGATAATTTCTTAGGAAGGATTTTACTTTGATATGGCAATGCTCCTGAAGTTCTTCAGTAACGATTTTCACCAGTTCAGCCTCACTTTTTTGATGGGTTTTCACCACGGTTACGGAAAGTATGACATCACCGTTTAATTGTTGGCCAAACGGATAGTAAAGGTTATTGGTAAAGGTATTGCTATTGGTAAGCAGCCCGATGATGCCTTCTTCAAAAGTACGTTCCGCCACGGTAAAATAGAGGTTGTCACAGCTTTTCCAAGCCACGTTTTGGGTGTTGATATACCCCTTTGCATTTACAGGAAGCGTGCTAATGATGGCATCGGCCTTAAGTTCCGTACCATTTTTTAAAATTACTTTTTGCGCATGTACTTCGGCTACTTCAGTATCGTATTCAAAGTGGTCTAGGTTTTCTGCCAGCTGTTCAGAAATCGCTCCAATACCGTTTGCAGGTAAGGCAGCAAAGCCTTCTCCAAACATTTTAAATATAAATTCAAAAAGGCGTGATGAGGTTTGTAAGTTTTCCTCCAAAAAAATTCCCGTAAAAAAGGGCTTGAAAAAATTGGTAATGATGGTATCTGAAAATCCGTAAGCTTTTAAATAGTCCATCGTGGTCATTTCCTCTTCAGAAAAGATATCCGAAATGGATTTTGCTTTCAACTTTCGGGTCAAATTATAGATTCTGAATTTATCACCAAGAGAACCCACAGTAGCGCATAGCGTTGGCCAAAAGGCAGACCTATCGCGTAAGGGGTCACCAATACGCTCTGTTTTACCATCTTTAAAAACAAGGGCACCGGGTTTAAAATGTTGTAGGTTTAGCTCTTGATACTCTAAATGTTCTTTTGCCTGCGGATAATCGGTCAACAATACTTGAAAACCGTGGTCATAAAGTACTCCGTCAACGGTATCGGTTTTCACGCGACCGCCAGAGGAATCAGTTGCTTCCAACAATATTGGGGCATAGCCTTTTGCTTTCAACGTTTTAGCAGCGATCAATCCGCTAATACCAGCACCTACAATGTAGATTTTCTTTGATTTTACAGCCATGAATCCTGTGAATAAGTGACCCAAAAATACGGATTCGAATCAGCAAAATATAGCGTTAAATGAGGGTAAATCTTGAAATTCATCAAAAAGTTGGTATAAACGCCGCAAGGTAAAGTGGGTTATTTTTTTACCAGTAGTTTGCAATTACTATCTAGTTTGTTGAGATTGTAATGGGAATATCCTGAGGTGTTATTGGCCGTATCAACCATAATGAAGTTTAGTTTTAAGCCCGTATCATAAGCAGCTTTGACCAAGCAGCAAAAGCCGTGGTTTGCAGCGTGGCTTTTTGTGGTGCTCCCAAATTTTTCTAGCCAGCCAATTTGGTGAATAAGTTGTTCAGGATTTTTTGCACCTACAAAGAATTTAAGCGGAACAGAAGTATTATCTTGTACCAAAGTGTTCAAATCAGTTTGTAACACATAGCAAACAGAAGAGTCAAGTTCCCCCCATTCTTGAACATTTTGAAGGACATCTTCGT
>CAYGUO010000153.1:0-7697 GCA_964353095.1 uncultured Flavobacteriaceae bacterium
GCACCTTCACAAACTGTAGTTTCAGCAACTACATCGGGAGTAACAGGATTAACTGTTACTACGGTGCTAACTTCAGCAAAACACTCAAATTGACTACTGTCTGTTACAACAACCGAGTAGGTTGAAGTTACGTTGGGAGAAACAGTTAGCGCTGAAGCTGTTTGCCCATCTATTACTTCCCCATTAAGTTTCCAAACAAATTGGTCACCACCAGTAGCAGTTAAGGTAACTTCTGTTCCTTCGCAAATTGGATCCGCTAAAAGGGTTACCTCAGGATTGATAACACATGGTAAGAAAATACCAGCATCAAGCGTTGGGTTATTTTCGCCAGGAGCAAGTTCAGTACAAGGAGTACGTCCATCTTCACCTGCGTCAGAATCAGCTGCATCATCAGCACCTGCATCAACAGGAGAGAACTCGAATCCGTCAGGAAGTTCAAACTCAACTACGTAATCTAGGTTCGGGTCAAGTTCAGTGAAGCTGTAGTTGCCATTTTCATCGGTCATGGTTGAGTCCAGCTCATTTCCATCACAATCTAAAAGATTAACAACAACCCCTTCAACCCCTTCTTCACCGTCATCTTGGATACCATTTTCATTTTCATCAAGGAAAACAGTATCACCAAGAGAAGCTTTTGGCAAGAAAATACCAGCATCAAGTGTTGGGTTATTTTCACCAGGAGCAAGTTCAGTACAAGGAGTACGTCCATCTTCACCTGCGTCAGAATCAGCTGCATCATCAGCACCTGCATCAACAGGAGAGAACTCGAATCCGTCAGGAAGTTCAAACTCAACTACGTAATCTAGGTTCGGGTCAAGTTCAGTGAAGCTGTAGTTGCCATTTTCATCGGTCATGGTTGAGTCCAGCTCATTTCCATCACAATCTAAAAGATTAACAACAACCCCTTCAACCCCTTCTTCACCGTCATCTTGGATACCATTTTCATTTTCATCAAGGAAAACAGTATCACCAAGGGAAGCTTTTGGCAAGAAAATACCAGCATCAAGTGTTAAGTCATCTTCGTCAAGAACTGTAAAACTATCTGTTCTTCCATTTGGATTGATGTCAGAATCAACAGTATCATCAGAACCTGCATTCTGCTCTGTAATCTCAAAACCATCAGGAATATTGTCAAATACGATATAGTATTCTCCAGAATCTGGACATACTTCAAATTCATAATAACCAGCATCACCAGTATCAGGGTTATTAGCTGTAGTTGTAGTTGCAATTTCAGTGCCATCTGCTTGGAATAACGTTACGTTTACTCCGTTAACTCCAGTTGCGCCGTCATCTTGAAGACCATTTTGGTTTTCATCAACCCAAACAAAATCACCAATAACGACTTTTTCCAATAGGTCAACAACAACTTCATCTTCAGCTTCACACTCTTTACAGTCTTTAGCAACTACTTTATAAGTACCTGATTGATCAACTGTAATTGTAGCTTGATTGGCATCACCTACGATATTACCATCTTGAGTGGTCCAAACATATTCCACAGCAGAATCACCACCAATTGGATTACATTCACCTAGTTTGATATTGATATCACCTCTTTCGTAATATCCATCACCACCAGTTATCGTTAACCAGCCAGATGCTCCAAAACCTTCACGTGTAACATCACCACCCAGACCTAATTGGAAAGCTTCACCCATTCTTGAAACTTGGAATGTTCCATGTTGTTGAGAAACTATGGTTCCTGAAGTAGAAGTCCAGTAAACATAATCAGATGTATTACCGGTATCACAGCCTAACTTAGGACTGCCAGTTGGAGGTGTCGTTGTACGACCTGAAAAAGTTAAAGAAACGTCTAAAATATCGGTACCATTTGAAACTCTAGAGGAGTAAGTAGCAACGCCATTATCTAAAACTTCAAAACTAGAGTTTAAAGTAGTATTGAAATGATCTTGGCCTGCATTCAAAATCCAAATTTCGGCCATATTGCTATTGTTACATCTAACACTTTCAATAATTGGATACTCGCACCCACCTTCACAAACATTGGCATTTTCAGCTGTAGCGGTTAATTCAACAACTTCATCTTCACACACTTCCATATCATCACCTGCATCTACGGTTATCGTACAGATTGCTTCTGCTGAAATACAGATACTTGACGGTACTACAGAATTTGAAGAACTACGTGAACCATCACCATATTGACTATCTTCAATATGCGCTAAAAGGATTTGGTCAGCACCATTGGGTAAGTTAATATTTTGATCTAACGCACCAATCCATTCGCCTGAAACTACGCGGTCAGGAGTGTCTTCAGTTAATTGAGAACTATATTGAACAATACCGTTTTTAAGGAAAACAATTCTCCATTGCTCAAATTCTTGAACTACATCTACTCTTGATGTATAACCATCCCAAGAGATAGCTTCGTTAATATTAACTACTGATGGACCAGAAAGTTCTGCTGGATAAGGACCAGGAACTGTGAAATTTCCACCATTGATAAAACGTACATCGGCATTCACCGAGCCGTTGTTATTAACGGTTACATCGTTGGTCCAAATGAAATCACCTGCATCACAAGTAGGAGGTGTGGGAGGTTCAACAGTAACACCTTCGACAGAAATACAAATACTTGAAGGTACTACAGAATTTGCAGAAGACCTACTACCATCACCATATTGATTATCTTCTATATGGGCTAAAACAATTTGATCCGCACCGTTGGGCAGATTAATGTTTTGATCTAATGCTCCAATCCACTGTGCTGAAGCTACGTTGTCTGCAAGATCTCCGGTTAAACCAGAGCTAAATTGAACGACACCATTTTTTAAAAAGACAATTCTCCATTGTTCAAATTCTTGGGTAACATTCACCCTAGAGGTATAACCATCCCAAGAAATAGCTTCATTAATATTAACTACTGATGGGCCTGATAAAGCCGCAGGGTATGGCCCAGGAACTGTAAAATTCCCTCCATTTATAAAGCGTAAACCAGCATTCACCGAACCATCATTGTTAACGGTAACATTATTAGTCCAAACTAAATCCCCAGCATCACAATTTGGTATTGTAGGCGGGTTAATTCCATTATCATCATTTAGTATAAATGTAAGATGAATAGAATCGCATAAACCTCCATTCCTATCATCTTCACGATATGCTTCAGCATCTACAGAATGAGAACCTAAAGAAGCATTCCAGTTATTGTTGTTATCTGCCCCTGCAGGATAAGTATAGAGTACAACATTTTCTGTAATTGAAGTGCCATCAACAGTAAAATGAATACTCTCCACACCGCCAGAGGTTTCAGCAACCAAATAATAATGGTCTGGTAAAGAATTAATACTTATCTCCTGATTGTTAGTAATGGGTCCAAGTACTGCTTGGTCGGTATTTTGATCATAAATATAAATACCATTTATTGAACCACATGGTGGCAGATCAATACTGAAACCCATATCATCAACTGAAACATCTGCGGAAGATCCGAAGTTGTAATTTGTTTCTAAAGGCGTATTGATAGAATTATCGGTTTCTATTTTATGTTCTTCAATTGGTATAAAAGACATAAAACATACTGATACGATAAATACCAATACTTTAAAAAAGTAATTTTTCATCATTATGATTTGTGTTTAGTTTATTAAACAATAAAGTAAGGTGGGGTAATTAATTAACATAGCACGTTGACCAAATTGTATTATTTGGTCAGATCAAAAAAATATCAAATAATTAGGATGTGGTTCTAGTGTAATTTTAAGTCATATAATTATAGTTTTAGGTTAGTTTATAGCCTGTAAAGGAAAAAAAGAATTTACCCAAGCAAGGCTTTATCTTAATTAATCGTTAAAATGCACTAAAAGTTCTTTGTGTTGTACCTAAAATGTTCTTGATGTAAGAATGTACTTCAATAGAAGATTTTAGACATCTCTTTCTTATGACACTTAAGTAAGATGAATGGTCACTTTTATTTTTTAGATGGAAAGAGGAAGACGGTATATTACCAAATAAAAAAGCTCCAAGTTATCTTGAAGCTTTTCTAGTAGCGGGAACTGGACTCGAACCAGTGACCTTCGGGTTATGAGCCCGACGAGCTACCTACTGCTCTATCCCGCGATGTGGGTTTCTTTTCACTTGTTTTCCAACTTCAGTTCATTACACTGACGAAAAGAGCGCTACTATTTGTAACGGGCGTCAAAGATACAACCGATTTTTAGTATTTTCAAAACTTCGATGAATAATCTTTTTAAAACCTTCAGGTTTTCAAATGCTTAAAATCCATACCTTCGAACTTTTACAATTTTATGGATGCTATCAATAATTTTCTTGCAAATGCCAATGATATAGCAAATTGGCCAATGTTTTCACTACTTATAGGTGGTGGGCTTTTTTTAGTTTTTTATTCTAAATTTCTACCGTATCGTTTTTTTGGCCATGCTATTGCAATTGTTAGAGGTAAATATGATGATAAGAATGCTAAAGGAGACGTAAGTTCATTGCAGGCATTATCGGCTGCAGTGGCTGCAACGGTAGGATTGGGAAATATATCAGGTGTGGCCATAGCAATTCATAGAGGTGGACCAGGTGTAGTTTTTTGGATTTGGATGACAGCACTAATCGGTATGTGTATTAAATTCTATTCAGGTAGTTTGTCAATAATGTTTCGGGGAGAAGATTCTGAGGGCAAGTTACAAGGGGGTCCAATGTTTTATATTACGCAAGGGTTAGGGGAAAAATGGAAGCCTTTAGCCATTTTTTTCTGTATCGCCGGTATATTTGGATTTCTAGGGGTATTTACCGCAAATCAGTTTACTGAAACGTTTATGAATGTGGTACAGCCTTCAGAAACCTTTTTTAAAATGAATGATTTCAGCTGGAAACTTACTATTGGTATCGTTTTGGCAATAATCACATCATTCGTTGTTTTCGGGGGCTTATCAAAAATTACCAAGGTCGCTACTGCGCTGGTACCAACTATGGTAATGCTTTATTTGGCTGCTGTTATTTTGGTTATGGTAATGAATTCTTCAGAGGTGCTTCCTTCCTTAAAACTTATTATTTCGGAAGCATGGAATTTTAATACCATCGTCACCGGTGGTTTTTGGGGTTTGATTATAGTAGGGGTGAAAAGGGCTATGTTTTCCAATGAGGCGGGTTTGGGGAGTGCGCCCATGTATCACGGGCAATCAAAAAATAATGAGCCTATCCGTGAAGGTTTAGTATCCATGTTGGGCCCTTTTATTGATACAATTATGGTATGCACATTCACTGCGATTGTGATTATCATAAGTGGAGCTTATTTGGAAGATACGGATGGAATTGTAATGACACTAAGCGCTTTTAGAAGTACACTATTTGGCTATGGAGATTATTTATTAATGCTAATAGTTGCTGCTTTTGCACTATCTACATTATTTACCTATTCCTACTATGGTGTTAAATGTCTTTCGTTTTTAACGAATGCTAAAATTGGAAAGTATTATAATCATTATTTTGTAATTACGATAGTTTTAGCAGCTGTGGTCTCATTAGACTTTGTTACTTATTTGATAGATTTATCATATGCGCTTATGGTGGTTCCTAATATGATAGCCGTGTTGCTTTTAGCTCCTAAAGTGAATGTTGCTGCTAAAGTGTATTTTGAGAAACTGAAGAAGTCCTAGACTTTACAATTACTAAACTTATAATGATGAGTAGGATGAAAATGCCAATTACCCAATAAATCCAATTTGTTTTTGTAGATAATTCAATAGGTGCAGTATCACCCATTAAAATCAATCCTGCCCAATATTGAGGATGTAAAGTTCTGCCTTCCGCTTTTGATAAGTAATCTAGTTTAGCATTTCTAAGGGCCTCATCTTTCGCTAAACCGTTTTCTAGGTAGGTATAGAAATATTCCAAAATTTGACTGCTTGACTGTTCGTCTATTTGCCACAAACTGGTCAATATACTTTCGCTGCCTGCATAATTAAAAGCGTGAGCTAGCGAAATCATTCCCTCTCCGGGTTGATAGGTGGGTTTGCCAGTTTCACAAGCGGTAAGAATTGCTAGATTTGAGCTGAGGTTCTGATTGTAAATTTCATAAGTGTATAAATAATTGTCATTGATTTGTGCGGAATCGGAAACATTCTTTGCGAATACCAAACGTGATAGTTCAGGACTTACATTATTTGATTCGGCATGTGTGCCAATATGAATGATCTTATGTTCTTTGGCATTTTTTATAAAGATTTTTTTTGACGCTCTTTCATTTATAAAAGAGCTGCCTTGATACCTTTTTGAGAATTTTTTGACAAGATTAGAACTGAAAGGTTGTGGTAGAAGTGTCAAATAGGTCTGGTCTAAATGAATGGAATCCGTGATTGCCATTTGGTAGTCATTTTTCATTTGAGAACCAAACTCGGGTGCAAATCCTAAATAATTTTTTTTGAAATCAGTTGTTTTTTGGTCATTAGCGATCAAGTACAGACTATAATTGTAAGAGATATTATATTTGGACAAAAGGCTTTTCGAAGCCAATTCTTTGAAAGAAGTAATTTTTTCTGGCACCAACAACTCAAAATTTAGATTGAATAGTTCCGCATCTGGAAAAATGATAATGTTTTCTGAGGTGATTTTAGATTCGAAGGGCTTCCACAATTGCATATATAATTCTTCGAGTATGTCCGAAACATTTTTTAGTTCAATATCGAAGTTGTTAAGCTGTTCAATCTTTTTATAAACGCCCCTAACTTTCAGAGGAAATAGTTCTGAGAATTTACCGTCAGTTACATAAGCATATAGATTTTCTTTGTTATTACTATGAAAATAACGCACCAATGTAGTCTGGCTTGGAATTTTCTTACTTACATCATTGAGGGCCTCGGTAATAGCCCCATACTTTAGGTTGTAATAATCAGTATGTGAATTTTTTAAGCTATCCAAAAACCCCATCCAAACTTGGTTATTACTCAGATATCCAGTAATATCACTGTTATTGTTTATGGGCTGTAATAGTTTTTTCTTTAGAACATCTTCTCGCTCAATTACTGCTTTCGACACATTTTTGAAACGTATATTCTCGGTGCTATTTAACCGTGTTCTTATTTTATTATAGATAAATGATTCATTGATTTCCAAGAGTTTTTGGAGATATTTTTTGTCAGTCGTCAATTGGTAGAATTCAAGATGAATCTCCTTTAAAAAATCAAAAAAATCTTGATTTTCAATCAAAAAAATGTTGAGGTCTTTTGTTGTTTTTATGGTGCTACGTCTTGTGTCGAGAATAGTAACGCCCGTTTCCAAATCTTTTAAAAGGCTACTTAAAAATGCCACCGACTTGTTTTTTTCAAGGCCATGTTTTGATTTCGCTCGTACCAATAACAATATGGGTTTTTCATAAGTAATCTGAACAGCATCAGATAAGTTAGTGGTCTTTAACTCATCACTGCTATAATAACTTAGGCCTATCTCGCTATATTTCAATGCTTTTTGGTAATCGCCAAATTTTAAATGTAATTCAGCTAAGTTTTTTATGTGTGCAATCTTTACAAGAAGGTTTTGAAAATTTGGACGGTGTGCATAATCATAGCCTATAGTTGCCAATTGCATGGCCTTTTGATTTTGACCTATTTTTGCATAAAACTTCGACATTCGTATAAATCCATTGAGTTCTTCTCTCAAAAAATCTCTTGAAGATTCTTTTGCCAAGACCGATTCGCTTATTTCGTAAAAAGATGCAGCTTCTTCAT
>CAYGUO010000154.1:0-7612 GCA_964353095.1 uncultured Flavobacteriaceae bacterium
GCCAATGCTGTTGTTGAAGAAAAAGTCTCTTTAGACGATACAGTCAATGATTATTTAGCGTTCGACATCAATAACAACTATGAATTTAGTTGGGTTCAACTCGCCAACCACACTTCTGGATTACCTCGTATGCCGGGCAATTTCATTTTTCACAGTAGCGACATTAATAATCCTTTCAAAGATTATAACGAGAAAGCCTTGAGAGAGTTTTTAGAGCTTCATATCAAACTTGTGGATAACAGCACAACCCAATACGAATACTCCAATTTAGGCGCGGGGCTCTTAGGCTATGTATTGACCCAAGTTTATGGCACATCTTATGATGAGCTTTTAACCGATAAAATCTTTGACAAGTTTAAAATGGGTAATAGCTACTCCAACCCAAATCAAGTAAAAGAAGTTTTGGTAAAAGGGTTGAATGAAAAAGGAGAGACCACTTCTAATTGGGATTTAAACGTTCTGATAGGCGCTGGGGGTATTTTATCAACAGCTGAAGATTTATCAAAATTTATGTTGGCCCAATTCAATTCTGAGAATCAAGAGCTTAATTTAACCCGAGAAGAAACCTTTCAAATAGAGGACAAAAGTGCTATTGGGTTAGGGTGGCATATTAAAAAAAGTAAATCTTCAAAAGGGCTCTTTTGGCATAATGGAGGTACAGGAGGTTATCGATCCTGTATGGTGATTGATGTTGAAAGTAAAAATGGTATTGTTATTCTTTCAAACGTATCTGGCCTAAGTAAAAACGCCGGAAAAATTGATGATTTAACTTTTAATTTATTAAAAACACTCGACTAGTTCAAATACCCTTACATTTTATCGATAAGCCCTATACTAAATGGGGCTTTTTTTAGTTATCCATAGGTAGGAAAGAATATAAATTTGAGACGTAGTTTAAAACTTCTTATTTCAGCTTCATTTGGCACCCTTTTATTTAATGCTTGTTCCGTTAAAAAAGACAAAGCTATTAATCGGAATTGGCATGCATTGAACACAAAGTATAATACCCTTTTTAATGGCAATTTGGCATTTGAAGAAGGGCTGAAAGAAATTGACAATTCGTACCGTGATGATTTTTGGGAAGTGCTTCCTGTAGAAAGATTAAAAGTAACCGATCAAATTAAGTTGGACTCGGAGGATAACAATCCCAATTTTCTGATTGGTGAAGAAAAGGCGACCAAAGCCATTCAAAAGCATAGCATGGATATCAAGGATGAAGAACGCAATCCGCAGACGGATGAGGCTTTTCTCCTTTTGGGTAAAACACGTTATTTTGACCAACGTTATATTCCAGCTTTAGAATCTTTCAATTACATCCTTAGAAAATATTCAGAGAGCAATAAGCTCAATGAGGCAACCATTTGGCGAGAAAAGACCAATATGCGGTTGGACAACCCCGAGTTGGCCATTAAAAACCTAAAACGCTTATTTAAGTTTGAAGAGCTAAAAGATCAAGAGTATGCAGATGCCAATGCAGTGATGGCGCAGTCATATCTAAACTTAAAAGTGCCTGATACGGCAATACAAAAACTTAAAATTGCTCAGAGTTATACCAAAAAAAATGAAGAACGGGGAAGGTATTTGTTCATTATAGGGCAATTATATAACCAGTTGGGCTTTAAGGATAGCGCTAATTATGCTTTTGACAAGGTTATTGCCTTAAATAGAAGATCGCCTCGTGTGTATATGATCAATGCGCACCTCAAAAAAATTCAAAACACCGAACTAACCGATGCCAACTATGAAGAATTATTGGAGTATCTCACTGACTTAGAAGAGAATCGAGAGAATCGACCTTTCTTAGATAAAATCTACCGCCAAATCGCGCAATTTCACTTAGCAACAGAAGCCGATAGTTTGGCCATTGCCTACTTCAATAAATCTTTACGCGCTACCCAACAAGACAAAAAATTAAATGCGAAGAATTATGAGAATTTAGGGGAGTATAACTTTGACCAAAATGAGTATAAAAGGGCCGGAGCTTATTACGATAGCGTATTGACAAATCTGGCCGACAATACAAGAAAGTATAGGGCAATAAAAAAGAAATTTGACAACCTTGAAGACGTTATTAAATATGAAGATATAGCACAGTATGCGGATAGTGTTATAACGGTTTATGAAATGCCAGAAGAAGAGCGCGTCACCTATTTTGAAGCCTATATTGCAGAACTGCAACGAAAAGAAGCGGAGTTGGAAGCGGTTAAGGAGAAAAAAGCGAGTGCTGGCTTTGCTGCCTTTGCAGAATCAAAAGGAGGAAAGGAAAATAAAGGCAAATTCTATTTTTATAATGTAGCTAGTTTAGGGTATGGAAAAACAGATTTTAAAACACAATGGGGAGATCGCACGCTAGAGGATGATTGGCGCTGGAGCAACAAAAATAGGGCATTACCCTCAGAAGCCACAGGGGAAGCTACTTTAGCTAATGAAAACGCTGTTGAAACCACTCTGGAAGAAAAATACTCGGTTGATTTTTATTTAGGGACTGTTCCTAAAGACGAGGAAATTATCGATAGTTTGAGAACGGGGCGCAATTTTGCCAATTATCAATTGGGACTGATTTATAAGGAAAAATTTAAAGAGAATCTTTTGGCTGCAGGAAAGCTAGAAAAGGTGCTGGCATCAAACCCTGAAGAGCGACTGATATTGCCTTCTAAATACAATCTATATAAGATATACGAAGAATCAGGCAGCCCTTTGGCTTTAGAAATGAAGCAAAACATTATCAATAACCATCCTGATACGCGTTACGCAGAGATTTTGCTTAATCCGCAAGCAGTACTTTCTGAAAGTTCCGATAGTCCGGACAAAAAGTACGCTGAGTTATATAAAAAATATGAAGCCCAACAATTCTTGGAGGTAATCACTTTGGCCGCTGAATATATCAACAAATATACGGGCGACCCAATTGTACCAAAATTTGAAATGTTGAAAGCAAATGCTGTTGGTAGGCTTCAAGGTTTTGAACCTTTCAAAGAAGCATTGAATTATGTTGCTTTAACATACCCTAATAATCCCGAAGGCAAAAAAGCAGAGCAAATGGTCGCGGAGCAATTGCCTAAACTAGAACCAAAAGAGTTTTCACCGGAGACCGGTTCTGAAAAAGGCGGAAACTGGAAAGTGGTCTTCCCTTTTAAAATCAAAGATGATGAGAAAGCTCAAAAACTAAGAAAAAGACTGGAAGAGTCTATAGTAGAGTTAAAATATAAAAATAAGGTCTCCAAGGATATTTACTCCCTCGAAGACGAATTTGTGGTAGTCCATGGTTTTAAATCCAAAGACTTTGCGTTAGGTTATGCCGAGCTTATAAAAAAGAACAAGGACTATCGAATTAAGGATGAGAATTTTGTAGTTTTATCATCCAACTATAAAACCATCCTCGTACATAAGAACTTAGACGATTATAAATCACAGATTTTAACCCCAAAAAAGTGAGCAACATGTTTTCAGACAAACAAAAACCTATGGAAGGCTTTGGCGGACAGCCAAACAGAATTGAAAAGAACACCGTAATCAAAGGCGATATTACCTCTCAAGCCGATTTTAGAATTGATGGTAAATTAGAGGGCAATGTTAAAACCTCTGGCAAAGTAGTCATTGGCAAAGACGGTTTGATTAAAGGAAAAGTAGAATGCGTCAATGCAGATATTGAAGGTAATTTTAATGGAGAACTTTATGTCTCTGAATTGTTATCACTAAAAGGATCGGCAAAAATAGAAGGCACAGTGAACGTGGCCAAATTAGCAGTAGAGCCTGGAGCCACTTTTAATGCTTCATGTACTATGGGCAAAGGCACGCCTTTAGCTGCCAATGGTTCAGCTCAAAAATTTCAGTCGAATAAAGTAAATGAGCCAGCAAAAGCCTCCTAAGAAGAATAACTTCAAGAATGCTGCATTACTCTCAGGGATTGCCTTTGAAATGGGGGCAATAATTTTTCTTGCGGTCAAAGGCGGAAATTGGTTGGACAATACATACGAAATGCAAAAGCCTGTTTATACTTTATTATGTACCCTTTTTGGTCTTGTTATTTCCATTTATATTGTAATCCAACAATTAAAAAGAATTAAGCAATAAGGATGAAGAGTCTTAAGATTTTAAAATTTCCTCTTCTCCTTTTTGTAGTTCTTGTAGGACTTTTTTTAGTACACACTTTTTTTTTAGAAAAAAGTGGACTTCCAAAACATGATAATCTTATAGTTTTATCGTATTGGGCAAACGGATTGATTGCTGCAGCTATATATTTAACTTTATTTGTTTTTAGAAATCGTCTTAAAAACCAAATTGGATTTTTGTTTATTGCAGGAAGTCTTTTAAAGTTCATTCTGTTTTTCATTTTGTTTTATCCTTCATATAGAGCAGATGGGGTTATGCAAAGAATTGAGTTTTTAGCTTTCTTTGTTCCATATCTATTAGCCTTGCTGTTAGAGACATTCTTTACCCTCAAAATGCTCAAAGAGCTAGATTAAATACTAATGGGGTTAAGCTTTGTGAAGCCCTTATAAAATAAACCTCATTTTGCTTTTTTCTTTATATTAGAAAGGCTTACATTTGCACGGATTTTTAAGACATTATTAGTTGTGTGATATGCCAAGAAAATTTTCTTTAAAAAAAATTACGTTTTTACTATTTTTTGCCTCTTTTGTTTCGGTTGCTCAGCATCATGAAGCTGAAGAGTCTTCTAATCTTATTCTAACAAAAGAAGAAATTAAGAAAGAGATCAAAGCTGATATTGAACATCATATTCAGGATTCTCACTCTTTTACACTGTTTTCAGACAAAGAGAACGATAAGCATTATGGTTTCCCGTTGCCGGTAATCCTGTGGGATGATGGTTTGCAAATTTTCTCTTCTTCAAAATTCCATCACGGCGAAACCATTGCTGAAAGTAATGGAAACTATTACAAGTTATATCATAGTAAGGTATACAAGACGGATAGTGCAGGCAACTTAGCTTATGATGAAGACCATCACGTTACCAACACAAAACCGTTGGATTTTAGTATAACAAAAAATGTTTTCATGATTATAGTTGTGGGAATATTAATGTTGTTACTTTTTGGGGGATTAGCAAAATCTTTTGGAAAGGGCCCTATTGCAACTGGGGCAGGCAGATTCTTTGAACCTATTGTGCTTTATATTAGAGATGATATTGCACGGCCCAATATTGGTGAAACAAAGTATAAAAAGTTTATGCCTTATTTGTTAACCGTGTTTTTCTTTGTTTGGTTTTTAAATTTGTTTGGTTTAACCCCACTTGGAGTTAATGTTACTGGAAATATAGCGATAACGTTTGCCTTAGCTTTATTTACGTTTGTCATCACTCAATTTTCTGGAAATAAAAATTATTGGAAACATATATTTTGGATGCCAGGTGTTCCAGTACCAATGAAATTCATTTTGGCTCCAATAGAATTGTTAGGAGTGTTTATTAAACCATTCGCCCTTATGATTCGTTTGTACGCTAATATTATGGCTGGGCACGTAGTGCTTATGAGTATTATCGCCTTGGTGTTTATTTTTAAAAATTGGTTTGGTGGAGGTTTGTCACTGTTTTTGGCTTTTTTCCTTTCAATTATAGAGCTTTTAGTGGCTGCATTACAAGCCTATATATTTACGCTTTTATCAGCGTTGTATTTTGGATTTGCAGTTGAGGAGCATGATCATGAAGAAGCTCATTAAGTAAGAATGTTTAATTTTTAATTTATATATATTATGGAAATTCCAACTATAGTGGGAGCAGGTTTAATCGTTATCGGTGTTGGTATTGGTATTGGTAGAATCGGTGGGTCTGCAATGGAAGCTATCGCACGTCAGCCAGAAGCTACTGGTAAAATTCAGACAGCGATGTTGATTGCGGCAGCACTTATTGAAGGTATTGGATTTGCTGCGTTATTCGTAGGATAATGATACTTAACGATAGCTGTGACGGTTGGTCATAGCTATCGTTTCTATAAATTAAAGAAATTAGAATATTATGGATAAGTTAATCAATGATTTCTCATTTGGCCTTTTCTTTTGGCAGATACTTTTGTTTGGATTACTGTTATTCTTACTTAGAAGATTTGCATGGAGACCAATTCTTAAAGCAGTAAATGACCGTGAAGACGGAATTAAAGATGCGCTTGCGGCAGCTGAAGACGCAAAAAAAGAAATGCAGAATGTAACTGCCGATAGTGAAAAACTATTAAAAGAAGCAAGAACGGAAAGAGAAGCAATGCTTAAAGATGCTCGTGAGATTAAAGAAAATGTAATTGCTGAAGCAAAAGAACTGGCCCAAACTGAGGGTGACAAAATGCTTAAACAAGCTCAAGCTACTATTGAAAGTGAAAAAAAGGCTGCTATAGCAGATATTAAGGCACAGGTAGCTAACCTTTCAATAGAAATTGCTGAAAAAGTTATTAAAGAAGAATTAGCTGATAAAAAGAAGCAACTCAAATTAGTTGATGACATGTTAGGTGATATCAAATTAAACTAGGTAATGAAGGACGCCAGAGCAGCCATACGATATGCGAAAGCAGCCTTAGATTTTGCTTCTGATAAAAAAGTAGCAGACAAGGTTGAGAAAGACATGCACAATATTGTAACTGTAGTTTCTGGAAATACGGAATTACAGAATGTATTATCCAGTCCTGTAGTGAATAGCGAAGAAAAAAGAAACGCCCTGAATGCTATTTTTAAAGGAAGTAATGAAATCACTTTAGGTCTGATAAGTACATTAACAGACAATAAGCGAATTGAAATGCTTCAAGAAGTCGCGTATAAGTACATTATCCTTTATGAAAAAAGGAAAGGTGAAGCTGTTGCTACTGTTACATCAGCAGTGCCTTTGACCGCTGATATTGAAAAGAAAATATTGTCACAAGTAACCAAACTGACCGGTAACAAGGTGACCATTGAAAATACAATTGATGAAAGTATTGTAGGCGGATTCATTTTACGAGTGGGCGATTTACAATACGACGCCAGTGTGGCGAGCAAACTAAACAGATTAAAACGAGAATTTACAAATAGTCTATAAAGATGGCAGGAGTAAAAGCAGCTGAAGTATCAGCAATATTAAAGCAACAATTATCTGGATTTGAAGCAAAAGCATCTCTAGACGAAGTGGGTACAGTATTGCAAGTAGGTGATGGTATCGCCCGAGTGTATGGTTTACAAAATGTGCAGTATGGCGAGCTAGTAGAGTTTGATGGCGGACTGAAAGGTATCGTTTTGAACTTGGAAGAAGATAATGTAGGGGTGGTTTTATTGAGCCCTTCACGTGATGTGCGAGAAGGTTCTGTAGTCAAAAGGACTCAGACTATTGCCTCCATCAAGGTGGGCGAAGGCATTGTGGGTCGTGTAGTAAACACCTTAGGTGTTCCTATAGATGGCAAGGGCCCTATTACAGGTGAAACCTACGAAATGCCATTGGAGCGCAAAGCACCCGGGGTTATTTTCCGTGAGCCAGTAACTGAACCATTACAAACAGGTATTAAGGCAATTGATGCAATGATACCGGTAGGTAGAGGGCAACGTGAATTGGTAATTGGTGACCGTCAAACAGGGAAAACAACGGTTTGTATTGATACCATCTTAAATCAAAAAGAATTTTACGATGCAGGTGAGCCTG
>CAYGUO010000155.1:0-7532 GCA_964353095.1 uncultured Flavobacteriaceae bacterium
TGTAGAAATTGTTACAAATAAGTTGATAATCTATTTCTTAAGAAGAGCGTTCCCCTACCAAAACAAGCACTTGTTTATCTTAACAAAGCATACAAGGCCTCCCCTATACCCGGAAGATTATTGGTTTCGGCACTTTCAAACACCTACCTTAAGATGGGAGATAAAAGCACTTCAGACCGGTACTTTCAAGAGTTGTTAGATCGCGATGAGGCGGGGGAATATAATCTTAACTTATATATTGCCGATATTTATTTAGAAAGAAATGAGACAAGTAAATCATTGGATTTTTTAGAAAAAGGGGTTCAAGAAGCTGACTTCGGCTTTGC
Source organism: uncultured Flavobacteriaceae bacterium (assembly GCA_964353095.1). Taxonomy (GTDB): domain Bacteria; phylum Bacteroidota; class Bacteroidia; order Flavobacteriales; family Flavobacteriaceae; genus Croceitalea. Next base: position 327 of record CAYGUO010000155.1, read on the forward strand.
CGTATTTTTAAGTTTGATTCCGAAATTTAAAACTTTGGAGGGTGAGCCTAGATTTCAAGAAATCAGAATGCAACTTCAACATCCAATTGATTGAAGGGATTAACCTACGTACTTCATCCAGTTGGCCAAAAACAGTAACTATCAACAATCAGAAAAACTATCCAGATAAATTGCGCTACAAAACGTACACCACTCTAAACGTTAAAAATCGAGGCTGAATAAAGGTTTCAGAGGTAAATACGGAGAGGTTATTGGCACTGTTTCTAACCTGCGAATCAATATCCAATAAGTTGGTGGCATTAATTTCATATTCCCATTTTGCATCTTTGTCTTTTCGGTAGGAAAGGGAAGCATCCCAGTTTTGAAACGACTGTGATTCACCAGTACCAAGGTCTTGGTTGGTGTAGGTGTAATTGGTACGGAAGGTTACTGACTTCCAAATATAGGCATCAAACTCTACTGAAGGGGCGTTAGTGGTAAATGTAGTCTCACGGCTTCCTTGGTTGTTATTGGTTACGCTATACCGATAATTTAAACTTATGTTAGGGGCGACCTTAAAATTAGTGCGCAAACCAGGCGTATAGGTCTGGGTAAAGCCTTCATTTAGTGATTGCTGCCCCTGTATAAACTGGTTAATTTTTGAGTAGTTGAAATTGGTGTTCAAGGTAGCTCTTATTTTACCAAAAGTGCGTTGTACGCGACCAAACAAACTAAAGGTTTCATCAGCAAAATTAGAATTGAAAAAAGTACTGGTTCTAATTACGTTCTCAAAATCTGTTAGACCCCTTATTTGGTCAATATTACTGGAATACGCCGCTCTAGCAAAAACATTGGTATAGTTAAACAGGTTAAAACTACTGTAAAAAAGGCTCAAATTATTTGATAGGGCATTCTGCAAATCAGGTTCTCCAAATTGAATGCTGTTGAAACTGTTCAAAACGATGCCTTGTGCTAAGCGGGTAACGTCAGTGAACTGGTTACGCATATCATACCTAAAGGTTAGCGATTCGTTCTTTTTTAACTGGATTCGGGTTTCAAAATCGGGTAACAACCGAAAGAAGTTGTCTTCAAAAGTCTCACCAAACTGGGTGTTTTTATTGCCGTAGGCATGTACAGAGAATCCTGGGGTGATAGTAAAGATACCAGCTTGTAATCGGTAATGAAGGCCCAAGTAGATATCACTAAAATTATACTCCGTATCGTTAGTAGCCCTGCCCTCATTAAAAGTTGGTGTTGGTTCAAATTGCGTACCATCGTCTAAAAACTGGAAAATATTGGAATTGAATTCTTGCCTACTCAGAATAACACCTAAGGTGATGTTGAGATTGCTTTTGGAGTTCAAAATATTGTAGTAATCCAGTTTAGCATCCAATTGATTGGATTTAATACGCCTATTTTGACCCAGGGCATAATCATTCGTGGTAGTATCAAGACCAAGTGCTTCAGCGGTAGAATCAAAAGCATCTAAACCGTTGGGGTTGTTCTCTAATACGGTGTTGTAAAAAGGATCTTCATTTTTCAATAAATGTTGTGCTTCAAAAGAAAAGATATTGGTCTCGTTAAGGGTGTAATAATAGTTGAGACTTTGATTGATGCTAAAGGGTGTGACCTCATCTAATTGTGCGGTAGTACCAAGAACCGATGAAAAAAGATTTTGGTTTTGTCTATCATTGGAAATGCGGCCCAATATGTCATAATCTATCTGATTGTTGATGTCTGGCTGATAGGAAGCACTAAGTTTTACCAAGCCCTGATCGGAGCGTTCCGTGCTAGATTGTTCTGTGGCCTCATCAGGTATGCCCAAATCGGCATCAGTATATTGTACAAAGCTTGTCTCTCTTGAGAGGATGCGACTGCTATTGGCAATAACAAACCCACTTAGGTCCAAAGCCTCATTTGGAGAGTAACTAAAGTTTACTGTGCCCAGTTGATTTTCTATTTCAAGGGCATTGGCTTGGCTGGTCAAGAAATTCAAGCCATTATCACCAAGATTGATACTGGTGCCACTACTTCTACTGGGGGATCTAAACCCCCCGCCTAAGTTTCTAATATCGCGACGGGTTAACGCAACTTCTCCGGTATTGTTGATGTCACCGATAAAATTTAGACTGTATTTGGGACTGTAGTAAAATAGTTTTGGCTGCAATAAATAAAGGGTATTATCAGGTGATGTTCCTCCACCGGCGGTCACATTACCGAACCAAAAATTCTCTTTCCCTTCTTTGAGCTTAATGTTCAGCGCAACGTTATCTTGATTGTTGGTAACACCACGTAATTGCCCTACTTCGGAGTAGTTTCGTAATACTTCAATTTTATCCACTGCTTTTGAAGGAATGTTCTTGGTTGCTAGTTTGGTATCGCCGTCAAAAAAGTCTTTTCCATTGACCATTAGTTTGTTGACAACTTTTCCCTCGACTTCAATTTGTCCATCTTCATTAATTTCAACACCTGGTAGTTTTTCGAGAACATCTTCTAGCTTGCGCTCGGTGCCATTTTGAAAGGAATCGGCATTGTAAACCACGGTATCGCCTTTTATCGTTACGGGCATTTCATAAATAAGCTCAACTTCATCTAGAGCGTTTTCGGCTTGTAAGATGTAGTCTTTTTGGATATCACTTTCTAGGGTAGTAAGAATTTCGTCATAGGTTTTCATGCCTACATAACTGATCTGTATGTTGTAGGTGCCATTTTTACCGAGTTGTAGCTTGAACTTACCGGCACTATCCGTAATGCCATAAGATTCTAAACCACTTGTTTCTTTGTTTATGGCAATCACATTTGCCAGTTCCAAAGGTTGGTTTAAACTGTCTTGAACCACACCTTCAAGCTGAATTTGAGCAAAAGAAGTTAGTGCCACAAAAAACAGCACTACGCAAAGTATTTTTTTCATTGAGGTGTTTACTTAGGGTCGGTTAGGGCAAAGATTATCCTAAAAATGATAGTATGTTAGCTTCTTCTTCTACCTCTGTTGTTTCTCATTTCTTGCATTTTAGCTGAAATGGTTGCTTGATAGTCTACTTTGTTGATTTCTTTGCCTTTGGTAGGAGCTTCAATTTTAATCTTTTTGTCAGGGTTGATGACCACTTTAGAGCATAACATAATGGTATTGCCTGCACTTACTTCTAAAATAAGACCTGGTAAGCCTTGAAACTCAGCAGGCCCATGACTTACAGGTATTTGTGGCGTGTACCATGCTTCAATTTCGGTCATTTCGACCTCAACTTCAACCTCCTCGTTAGCCGCTTTTGCGTCATCTTCTTCAACTTTAGGAGCGTTTGACCTTAATTTACTCCAAGAAAAGTCGTACCAAGTGAGCTCATTGGTAGGTATAGATGCAGTTGCCTTAAAACACATGTATTGTCCTATTTGTTTGGACTCTTTACCCATTACCCAGGTTATGGGTTGTATTTTATCTTTAACCAAAAACTGCTTACCGTAAAACTCTTGTTTTTGAACCAAAGCGTTTTCTTTTACATTTTTATACTGTTCTCCGGCCGCAAAATTTTTGCCCCAAGAGTCGGTTGCGCCTGACATAGCATCCAGTTTTTCCTCTTCATTAAAGACGGATTCTTCTTTGTTAAAATTGAGCACATAGGTCTTTTCCAACCTGTTTTTTAATCTAGATGCGACTTGTTTTTTCTGCGCTTCACTCATTCTAGCCCCCCATGAACCTAACTCCATTTTAGATTTGGAGAAGTATATGGCCTGACCTTGAAACTCTTGAACATTAGGCTTGAGCGATAATAGAAAAAAAGAAATTAAAAGGCTTACTTTAAAAACAATTGCTTTCATAATTATGGGCTGGAAAATTATTTTGTTTAACGAATGTACTTAAAGATTGAACGCGTGAAAGGGGTTTATAAAAACATTAACACTAAAATCTCAGCTAGTAATGCGGAATTTAAACACCACACTTTAGGTTTAACTTCGGATACAAGGGATGCAAATACATTGCTAAAGATAAACAAAACATAAACTTTAGTTAAGTTTTGAATAAATTATAGGAATAGCAACAACAATGAGGGCGCAACCTTTTTTGGGAATGATCACCTTACAAAAAACAAGAGTTATGGGTCGCTTCAAAAAGTTCTTATCCAATAAGATATCCTTAGCAATATTAGGTTGTGTTGTTCTTTGTAGTTTTTTAAATTGTAATGATGGCTGTAATGATTGTATTGAGCTTACAGCTAAAGATATTCTCGTTGTTGATGCAGAGGGCAATAATTTAGTCTTTGGAGCTGAATCTGTTTATAACCTAGATGACATTAGCATTACCGCTAACGGCCAAAAGTCAGAACTATTAATACTCATGGAACCTGAAAACGTTCTGCGGTTTTTTTTAGAGGAAGGCACAATGGAATACATACTTAAACTATCTGATAGTGTCACAGAGACACTAAGGTTTGAATTGGCTGAGCGAAAAAGCGATCAGTGCTGTGGAACAAAAACTATTTCAGAAAGTACCTACTTAAACGGAAATAGAATTGCAAATACCGACGTCATACGGGTTGTGAAATAGCGGGTTACTAAACTAGTGGCTAAAATGCCTGTTACGGTCTATATTTGTGGGCACTGACAAGGTCAAACAAATAAGGGATATGCCAACTAAGCTTCGTAATAAGACCATAACACTCGAAATCGATTCTTCAAATGAAAATTATACCGGTTCAAGGTTTGATTGTACAGGCAAAATAGCGGCACTTTCATTTAAAGGAAGGCCGGTTTATGGATTAGAAAAATTAGACCCCAAGGAGACCAACGATTTTGGCAAAGCTTTTTACAACGAGTTTGGAATTGATACTGCCTTAGGTTTTCAAGAAGCTGAAATTGGGGGTTGGTTTCATAAAATTGGTGTTGGGATGCTCAAAAAGAAAAACAACACCTATGCTTTTAGCGACACCTATGAAATTGAACCAGCTAGTTTTAAAGAGTATCATACGGCTGATAGCATTGAAGTATGGTGTGACGCACCTTTGGTAAATGGGTATTCATATCGGTTTAAAAAGAAAATAGAGCTGTCCGAAAAGGGGTTTGTGGTGCGGTATGAACTGATTAATACTGGAACAAAGCCTCTGTTGACAGATGAGTATTGTCATAATTTTCTAGCCATTGACACCGAAGATATGGGCCCTAACTATACTATGAAGCTGCCATTTCAATTGGCACCAGAGCAATTTGAGGAGCAGGTCAATCCAGATGGCGTGGTCCGCTTTGACAGAAATACGCTAAGTTTCAGCAATACTCCTAAAGGTGATTTTTTCTTTAGCAATCTAACCTTGGGCAAACAAGAAAGTGCTACTTGGCGGTTATGGAATAAAAAGGCAAGCTTGGGCATTCAAGAAACGGGCAATTTTAAAACGGATAAAATAAATCTGTGGGGTTGCGCGCATGTTATTAGTCCCGAGCTCTTTTACAAAATCAATCTTCAATCAGGGGATTCAACCAAATGGACTAGGCAATATGAATTGTTTGAAGTACTGTAAAAGTACAACTATTGGTAATGAAGTTAACGGAGGGTAAAAAAACCTATACAAGCGTGATTAGAAAACTGATGTGTTTATAGTATATTTAGGGAGTTAAGGCAAATAAGCTTGCCAATTTTGCGCAACACCAACAAACATCTTCCGAAATGAAAACACTCTTTACTAACACATTATTAGGAATCCTTTTATGTTTCACCAGCAATTTTTTTGCCCAAGAAACCGCTTTTTTGCCGCAAAGTACGGTCATTGATACCAGCTTTTTTAATGGATTGAAATGGCGAAATATTGGGCCCAATAGAGGAGGTAGGTCTCTCGGTGCTGCCGGGAGTCCGACCCGACCCAATGAATACTATTTTGGCGCAACCGGTGGCGGTTTATGGAAAACCGTAGATGGCGGTACGGAATGGAAACCCGTAACCGACGGCCAAGTGACAAGCTCTTCGGTTGGCGCCGTGGCCGTTGCAGAAACCAACCCTGATGTGGTGTATATCGGTATGGGGGAAGTGCAATTGAGAGGAAGCATTACTCAAGGCGACGGTGTCTATAAATCAGAAGACGCTGGTAAAACCTGGAAACATTTAGGCCTTAAGGAAACCCAGGCCGTTGCACGGATAAGAATTCATCCCACCAATCCTGATGTGGTTTATGTGGCCGCTTTGGGCCATCCGTATGGTGATAATGAAGAACGAGGCGTTTTTAAAAGTACCAATGGGGGTGACACTTGGGAGAAAGTCCTTTACGTTGGTCCAAAAGCAGGTGCGGTAGATTTGATCATAGACCGCAATAATCCCGAAGTATTGTACGCCACAACTTGGCAGGTACAGCGCAAAGCTTGGAAAATGTGGGGCGGTGGCGGTCAAAGTAAATTATGGAAGTCGGTTGACGGTGGTGCTACTTGGTCAGATTTGACAGCGAATACAGGAATGCCCGAAGGACCCATTGGTAAAATTGGGGTAACCGTTTCCCCTGCCGATTCCAATAGGGTTTGGGCGATTGTCGAAGCCAATGAAGGCGGCGTATTTCGCTCCGATGATGCGGGCAAGACTTGGGAAAAGACCAATGACGAACGCAAATTAAGACAGCGTGCTTTCTATTATTCAAGAATTTATGCAGACCCTTTGGATAAGGAAATTGTCTATGGACTGAACACACGAATGTACAAATCTGTGGATGGTGGAAAAACTTTTGATTCCATTATTCAAACGCCACACGGTGATAACCACGATTTGTGGATAGACCCCAACAATCCAAAACGGATGATCAATTCCAATGACGGCGGCGGCAATGTGACCATTAATGGCGGAAAAACCTGGACGGAACAAGACTATGTTACCACACAGTTTTATCATGTGATGGCGACCAATGATGTGCCCTATCATGTTGCGGGTGCCCAACAAGATAATAGCACGTTGGCGATGCCAAGTGACGGATGGGAGCATAAGCAGGCAAGGGGTCCAAATCATGGTTGGTACTACGCCGTAGGTGGTGGCGAAAGTGGATGGATCACCCAGCACCCAGAGAATCTGGATATTTTTTATGCCGGAAGTCAAGGCGCGTTATTGACCCGTTATGATCGAAGTAATGGACAGTCACGAGATATTCAGGTGTATCCGAGGTTCTTTTCTGGCGAACCTGCAGATGCCTTGCCCGAACGTTGGCAATGGACCTTTCCGATTATGTTTGCGCCCCAAGATAGTAAGGTCATGTACACCTGTTCGCAGCA
>CAYGUO010000156.1:0-1893 GCA_964353095.1 uncultured Flavobacteriaceae bacterium
TGGCAATACCTGCTAAACTTAATTTTGCCATGGCAACATCATAGTCCATGTTAAGACCAAGTTTTAAGGCTTTTTTAAAGAATTTTTCCGCAGTGGTAAGGTTTTTCTGAGAAAAGATAATGCCCTGTAAGTAATTATAATACCCTTGTTGCTTTAGGGTTAGGGCAGCCTCAGGATTCTTAATTTTGGTCAACCATTTTTCCGTTCCAACCATATCTTGCTTTCGCATTTTTAAAAATGCCAATAAGATAATTTCGTTTCTGAAATACAAAAAGATGAAGATACCAGAAAGCAATAATAGAAAGATACCGTTACCGATATTACCCTCCACGAATTGGTATATGGCGTATCCAATGATCAAAGCGGCAATAACTAGTTTTATATTCTTATGAAACATATCAAGTATTTTAAATTAAATAAGGCACAAATAACCATACTTTTAATAGGCTTGCAAAGCTACTAAAAACTATTCTAAATTATTTTTACTTCTACTTGTCAAAGTAAAAAGTCTTTGTATATTTGCGCCCAGAATTTGCGAAGAAATTTGCTCATTTTAAAATAACGAAAAGGATTAAAAAATGCCCGGACAGAAAAGAACATATCAGCCATCAAAGAGAAAGAGAAGAAACAAACATGGTTTTAGAGAACGTATGGCATCTGCCAATGGCAGAAAGGTTCTTGCTAGAAGAAGAGCTAAAGGAAGAAAGAAACTAACTGTTTCATCTGAACCACGTCATAAAAAATAATGACTGTAAATAACTTTTTAATAAAGGTGCTACTTTTTCAAGTTTAGCACCTTTTTTTTGTCCTATTTTTGAAGAATTTGATAACGAGTAACCTTATATAGCATGCCCAAAAGAGACGATCTAAAATCTATTTTAATTATTGGTTCTGGCCCCATTATTATTGGTCAGGCATGTGAGTTTGATTATTCTGGTTCCCAAGCATTACGCTCCTTACGAGAAGATGGAATTGAAACTGTTTTAATTAATAGTAATCCAGCAACTATTATGACGGACCCGGTAATGGCGGACCACATTTATTTAAAACCATTAAATACCAAATCCATTATAGCTATTCTTAAAGAGCATCCTCAAATTGATGCTGTTTTGCCAACAATGGGAGGGCAAACTGCTTTGAATCTTTGTATTGAGGCTGATGAAAAGGGTATTTGGGAAGATTTCGGTGTAGAAATTATAGGCGTTGACATTGATGCTATCAACATTACCGAGGATCGGGAGAAATTTCGCGAGTTAATGTTGAAAATTGGAGTTGGAATGGCACCCCAAGCCACGGCAACTTCATTTTTAAAAGGAAAAGAAATAGCGCAAGAATTTGGCTTTCCATTGGTTATTAGAGCGTCATTTACGCTAGGTGGAGCCGGTGCATCCATTGTTTATGACCCAGAAAAATTTGATGATCTTTTAAGTTATGGTCTAGAGGTTTCCCCTATTCATGAGGTGATGATTGACAAAGCCCTAATGGGTTGGAAAGAATATGAGCTGGAATTACTTCGTGATAAAAATGATAATGTAGTCATCATTTGTGCAATTGAAAATATGGATCCTATGGGCATTCATACCGGTGATTCCATTACGGTGGCTCCTGCAATGACCTTATCGGATAGAACGTATCAGCGAATGCGTGACATGGCCATTCACATGATGCGCAGTATTGGTGACTTTGCAGGTGGTTGTAATGTGCAGTTTGCCGTTAGTCCTGATGAAAAGGAAGATATTATTGCGATTGAGATCAACCCTAGAGTTTCACGTTCGTCCGCTTTAGCCTCAAAAGCAACGGGTTATCCTATTGCCAAAATTGCCGCTAAACTGGCTATTGGCTATTCATTGGATGAGTTGGACAATCAAATTACAAAATCTACATCGGCACTTT
>CAYGUO010000156.1:1903-7429 GCA_964353095.1 uncultured Flavobacteriaceae bacterium
CCAACCTTAGATTATGTGATTGTGAAAATACCACGTTGGAATTTTGATAAATTCGAAGGTTCTGATAGAACTTTAGGTTTACAGATGAAGTCTGTAGGAGAAGTTATGGGTATTGGGCGTTCTTTTCAAGAAGCATTGCACAAGGCTACACAATCTTTAGAGATTAAGCGTAATGGTTTAGGTGCAGATGGCAAAGGGTATAAAGACTATGACCAAATCATTAGTAAGCTGACCATTCCAAGTTGGGATCGTGTTTTTGTAATTTATGATGCAATTCAATTGGGAATTCCCTTAAAGCGAATCCATGAGATTACAAAAATTGACATGTGGTTCTTAAAACAATATGAAGAACTACACTTTTTAGAACAAGAAATATCGAAATATACGATTGAAAGTTTGCCTAAAGCGCTGCTTTTAGAGGCAAAGCAAAAAGGCTTTGCAGATCGCCAAATAGCGCACATGTTGGACTGTTATGAGAGCGAGGTACATAAAAAGCGTACGGCTCAAAACATTAACCGTGTTTATAAATTGGTAGATACCTGTGCGGCCGAGTTCAAAGCCATAACACCATATTACTACTCAACTTTTGAAGAGGAAATTGAAACAGCCGATGGAACACGTTATGTAGCAAATGATAGCGAAGTTACCGATAGAAAAAAGATTGTAGTATTAGGTTCAGGCCCTAATCGTATTGGACAGGGAATTGAGTTTGATTATTGCTGTGTACATGGGGTTTTGGCTGCGGCGGAATGTGGTTATGAAACCATTATGATCAACTGCAACCCCGAGACGGTTTCAACTGATTTTGATACGGCTGACAAGCTTTATTTTGAGCCTGTTTTTTGGGAACATATTTATGATATTATCCTTCATGAAAAACCGGAGGGTGTTATTGTACAATTGGGTGGGCAAACAGCACTTAAATTGGCAGAAAAGCTATCCAAGTATGGTATAAAAATTATAGGAACTAGTTTTGAGTCTTTAGATTTAGCGGAAGATCGTGGTAGTTTTTCTACGCTATTAAAAGAAAATAATATTCCTTATCCAGAATTTGGTGTTGCTGAAAGTGCTGATGAAGCATTACAATTGGCAGAAACGCTTGGTTTCCCATTATTAGTTCGTCCTTCGTATGTTCTAGGAGGGCAAGGCATGAAAATCGTCATTAATAATGAGGATTTGGAAGCACATGTGGTGGACTTACTGCGAAGTATCCCTGGAAATAAATTATTGTTAGACCATTATTTAGACGGTGCCATTGAAGCCGAGGCAGATGCTATTTGTGATGGAGAAGATGTTTATATTATTGGTATCATGGAGCATATTGAACCCTGTGGTATTCACTCAGGAGATTCAAATGCTACGCTACCTCCTTTTAACTTAGGAGAGTTTGTAATGCAGCAGATTAAAGACCATACCAGAAAAATTGCACTTGCATTAAACACCGTTGGTTTAATAAATATTCAGTTTGCCGTTAAAGATGATATGGTTTATATCATTGAAGCCAACCCAAGAGCTTCTAGAACGGTACCTTTTATTGCGAAGGCTTACAAAGAGCCTTATGTCAACTATGCAACCAAAGTAATGTTGGGTGAGAAAAAGGTAAAAGACTTTAATTTCAACCCACAATTAGAGGGTTATGCGATAAAACAGCCTGTATTCTCTTTCAATAAATTTCCTAATGTAAATAAAAACCTTGGGCCTGAAATGAAAAGTACAGGAGAAAGCATTTTATTTATTGATAGTTTAAAGGACGACGAGTTTTACAATCTGTACTCTAGACGTAAGATGTATTTGAGTAAATAAGCAGCTGTTCTGCACGAGGAGGTACGATGAAGTGAACTTTTTTGAATACGCAATCAATAGTTTGGTTCCTTTATTTATTGGTGAATTTTGTCTGTAGGGCATTAAAAAAATACCTCAAATACTGGTCCATACAAGGGCGATAGGATTTATGGTTGGGGTTACGAAAAAAAGCACTCAGTTCATGCTTGCTTATTTTTTTATTGATGGAAGCATACAGTTCTAGAATGTCATCGGTTTTTAAATCCAGCGCGATTTTCAGTTTTCGAAGAATCATATTATTACTTAAAGGATCTTCGGGTGCCGGTGTAGGGCCTTCTCTTTTTCCGCGTTTTTCAATGATTAAACCATTTAGAAAAATAGCCAACTCTTTATCGGTTATTTCTTCAAATAAAGCATCCTCATCTTTTTTTAACCAATTTATGACTTCCTCTTCAGTAACATCATGATCGGCCATTTTAAAAAGTGCCATCATTTTATTGTCGTTATAGTTAAACAAGTACCGAATACGTCTTAAAATGTCATTGTTGGTCATATTGTGTTTTGTTTGTCTTTATTTAGTTAAAAGCTTATTCTTTGGTGATATTGATTAAAGCGGTTTATATCAAATTCCATAGTCATCATAGTATGCATTATCATTTTCAATTCCACTCCGTATGAAAAATACCTTCTCGGTCTAATCGTTCATAGGTATGTGACCCAAAATAATCACGTTGTCCTTGGATAATATTTAAAGGCAGTTTTGAAGAAGTATACGCATCAAAATAGGTGAGGGAATTGGAGAGTCCCGGTAGTGGAATTCCGCTATTGGCGCCGTAAGCCACTAATTCTCGTATCGACTTTACCGTACCTCGTACTTTAGGCACAAAAGCAGGGGATAGTAGCAGGTTGGGTAGGTGCTCATCCGCTTTGAAAGCATCGGTAATATCCGCTAACAAGGCGGCTCTGATAATACAACCAGCACGCCAGATTTTGGCTATTTCACCCAAATCCAGTTCGTAACCGTATTCCTTACTGGCATCTGCCAACTGGTGCATACCCTGGGCATAAGCCATTATAAAAGCAAAATAAAGGGCTTCCTCAGCTTTTGCTACCAGCGAAGCTTTGACAACGGTTTCTGGTGCTGGCCGATCATATAAGGCATCTGCTTTTACACGTTCTTCCTTTAATGCCGATATTTCGCGCATGCTCACTGCAATATCAATAGTAGGAACGGGGATACCCAAATCCATTGCATTTTGCGAAGTCCATTTTCCAGTTCCTTTTTGTTTGGCTTTGTCAAGAATCATATCAACCAAATCACCATCCGTTAAATCATCTTTTTGAGCTAAAATAGTAGCTGTGATTTCAACTAAAAAAGATTGTAAACGACCTTCATTCCAATCTGAAAAGGCTTGGTGCAGTTCTTCATTGGTCAAACCACCGGCCTTCTTTAAAAGGTCATAGACTTCTGAGGTCAGTTGCATTAAACCGTATTCAATACCATTGTGGACCATTTTCACGTAGTTTCCTGCGGATTTAGGGCCTAGGTAGGTTACACAAGGTTCGCCGTTGTATTTGGCAGCTACCGCTTCAAAAATAGGTTTTACGTGTTGATAGGCTTCACGAGAACCACCGGGCATAATACTTGGCCCTTTTCTTGCTCCTTTTGCACCACCTGAAACGCCAGCACCAAAAAAATTGATTCCCTTCTCCTTCAAATACGATTCGCGCCTATCGGTATCGGTAAAAAACGAATTTCCACCATCTATGATAATATCCCCTTTATCCAGCATGGGTAACAAGTTTTCGATAACAGCATCCACAATTTTTCCTGCAGGTACTAAAAGCATGATTTTTCTTGGTGTTGACAGCGCTTCAACAAAAGTCTTGGCATCAGTTGTGGCATTTACTTTTTTAGGGTCACCTCCTTCTTCAATTAGGGCAGTAACTTTTTCCTCATCCAAATCATTGCCAAAAGCGGTAAATCCGTTATCCGCTACATTTAGAATAAAGTTTCGTCCCATTACACCGAGTCCTACCAACCCAAAATCATACGTATTTACCATAATCTTATATTAATTTTATGAATGCTAAGGAAGCATTTTCTATTAAGAGCTACCTAAAATAAACGTTATATTCGTTACCCTCAAATAAAGCGATGTACAACTCATGAAAAAAACAGAAAACCAACTACTTGTAATTTTTGGAGCATCGGGCGATTTAACGGCCAGAAAATTGGTTCCATCGCTGTTTAACTTATACGTAGCGCAACAATTACCTGAGAATTTTGTGGTATTGGGTGCTAGTAGAAGCGATATGACCGATAATGAATTCAGAAATAAAGTAGTGCTTGAAAGCAATTATTTAAAAACAAAGCTTGAAGACTTAAAAGAAAACTATATCAAGAGATTTTCAAACAAGTTTTTTTATGAGGATTTAGGTGGGGACTATGACGCCCATTATGGGCGTTTAAGAAAACGAATAGAAGATTTAAATAACAAGTACCATACAGAGGGCAATATTATTTATTATCTATCAACGCCTCCTACTTTATATGAAACCATCGCCAGTAGGTTGGCCGAGGTGGAATTGAACAAGCAAAATTTGGGGTGGAAAAGGCTTATCGTAGAGAAACCTTTTGGCTATGATTTAGAAAGTGGTAAAAACCTGAATAAAGGATTGCAGCAATACTTTTCTGAGGCACAAATATTCAGAATTGACCACTATCTGGGTAAAGAAACGGTTCAGAACCTTTTGGTAACGCGTTTTGCCAACAGTATTTTTGAGCCGTTATGGAATCGAAATTATATTCATCATGTAGAAATTACCAATGCTGAAAGTGTAGGTGTTGAAAAACGAGGTGGATATTACGATAAATCAGGGGCCTTACGCGATATGTTTCAAAACCATTTATTGCAGATTGTCTCTTTAATCGTGATGGAACCACCTATTGGTGATGAGCCAGAAGAAATTCGTAATGAAAAGGTAAAGGCCTTAAAATCATTACGGATCATGCGTGATGCTAAAAGTTTGCATAACAACACGATAAGAGGGCAATATGTGGCTTCGGAAATTAATGGTGAAAAAGTAAAAGGATATCGAGAAGAAGAAGGTGTGGCTAAAAACTCAACCACGGAAACCTACGCCGCCATTAAGTTTTTTGTTGATAATTGGCGTTGGAAAGACGTGCCTTTTTATGTGCGTACCGCAAAACGAATGCCTACTAAGGTTACTGAGGTGGTCATTCATTTTAAGTCGCCCCATCATCATATTTTCCAAAATTCTGGAGTCAATAACAAAGACAACAAGTTGATTATAAGAATTCAGCCTGATGAAGGAATATTAATGAAATTTGGGGTAAAAGTACCGGGACAAGGTTTTAAAGTAGAGCGCGCCAATCTTGATTTTTATTATTCCAGTTTGGCTCAGACGCATGTTATGGAAGCCTATGAAAGATTGTTGTTGGATTGTATGCAAGGCGATGCTACTTTGTATGCGAGAGCAGATGAAGTAGAAGCAGCCTGGGAATTTGTAGACCCTATTTTAAAGTACTGGGAAACTACTGAAGATGTGCGGATGTATGGCTATGCAGCGGGAGTATGGGGCCCAGAAAATGCAGATGAACTTATAGAGGGTATTGGCTATTGGCGGAACCCAAGTGCTAATTTGGCAGATGATCCCGGGTATTGTGTGATTTGCTAGATTCTAAATGTTCTATAACGTTCAAAATAAAATAACTGCTCT
>CAYGUO010000157.1:0-7369 GCA_964353095.1 uncultured Flavobacteriaceae bacterium
TCTGTACTCGAGGCGGGACTTGAACCCGCACGGGCTAATGCCCACAGGATTTTAAGTCCGGCGTGTCTACCAATTCCACCACTCGAGCAGGACTTAACTTCAACAAAAAAAACTCCCCTAAGCGGTGGCTGAGCGTAGCCGAAGCCGAGCGGAGTCGAAGTTGAGCGAAAAACGGGACTTGAACCCGCGACCTCCACCTTGGCAAGGTGATGCTCTACCAGCTGAGCTATTTTCGCGTTTTTGAAAATAACTTCAGAACAAAGATTGTTATAAATCTTGATGCTCTGCTCCCAAAACTTCGGGAAGCTATTTTCACATTTAAAAGAACGTACATCGGTTTTCACTGATGCGGATGCAAATTTAATATAATTCTTTAAATCTAAAAGAAAATTTGAACGAAATGATGCACTTTCATCAAAGGAAATTTTAGAATACGCCTAATCGTCTTTGCCTTAAGAGCTTGCTTTTTTCTTTTTTGACAACAAACGTTTGATTTCATTTAGTTTCATCAGGGCTTCAACCGGTGTTAACGTATCAATATCCAAATGCAAGATTTCTTCTTTGATTTCTTCCAATAAAGGGTCATCAAGATTGAAAAAGCTCAATTGCATCTCGTCTTGTACGGGCTGCAATTTACCCGTCATTTCTTCACTGGAATGTGTTTTTTCCAACTTTTTCAACATTTTGGTAGCCCTCTGAACTACCTGTTGCGGCATACCTGCCATTTTTGCCACATGAATACCAAAACTGTGTTCGCTGCCGCCGGCCACTAGTTTTCGCAAGAATAGCACATTGTCTTTTAGTTCTTTTACCGAAACATTGAAATTTTTAATACGACTAAAAGTATTGGTCATTTCATTGAGTTCATGGTAGTGTGTGGCGAACAAGGTTTTGGCCCGTGATGGGTGTTCGTGTAGATATTCAGATATGGCCCAGGCAATGGAAATACCATCATAAGTTGAGGTGCCTCTGCCAATTTCATCAAGTAACACCAAACTCCGTTCGGAGAGGTTGTTGAGAATAGAAGCCGTTTCGTTCATCTCTACCATAAAGGTAGATTCGCCCATGGAGATATTATCACTGGCGCCAACACGGGTAAAGATTTTATCGACGACTCCAATTTTTGCTGATGCTGCAGGGACAAAGCTTCCCATTTGTGCCAAAAGTACAATCAAAGCAGTTTGCCTTAAAATAGCCGATTTACCGCTCATATTGGGCCCGGTAATCATAATGACCTGTTGGTCTTCACGATTAAGTGAAACGTCATTGGTGATATAACTTTCGCCTAACGGCAGTTGTTTTTCAATAACCGGATGACGACCATCTTTGATTTCCAAATGGGTAGTATCGTCCATTTGGGGCAGTACATAGTTATTGTCTTTGGCCAGTTGGGCAAAACCACAAAGGCAATCTAGATGGGCAATGAGCTGTGCATTTTGTTGTACCTCTTTAATATGGGCCTGCATCCAAACCAATAATTGTTCAAAGAGCTGCTGCTCCAAACTATAGATACGCTCTTCAGCGCCTAAAATCTTAGCTTCATATTCTTTCAGCTCTTCGGTAATATAACGCTCTGCATTGACCAAGGTCTGTTTGCGAATCCAGTTTTCAGGTACTTTGTCTTTATGACTATTGCGAACTTCAATATAGTACCCGAACACATTATTGGATGCTATTTTTAAAGAGGTAATGCCTGTTGCTTCGGTCTCCCGTTGCAACATTTTGTTTAAATAGTCTTTGCCAGAAAAAGCTAAGCCTCTCAATTCGTCCAATTCTTCAGAATAGCCTTCTGCAATGGTATTGCCTTTGGCAACATTTATGGGGGCCTCTTCATTCAATAGTTCTTTGATCTTGTTGCGCAAGGCCTCACAAGAAAAAAGTTCTTTACCTATGGTCTGTAACGCAAGGTTGGTACTTTCCATGGCCAATTGCTTTACCGGTACAACGGCTTCTAAAGAGTTTTTGAGTTGAATGACTTCCCTTGGGTTTATTTTACCTGTGGCTACTTTAGAGATTAAGCGTTCTAAATCGCCCATTTGCTTGATCCAATGCTGTAGTTTCTGTAGAGAAGTTTCTTCCGTCTTTAAAAAGGAAACTACTTGATGGCGGTCTTGTATTTTTTCTTTGTTTTTAAGTGGAAGGGCCAACCAACGCTTTAACAAACGCCCACCCATGGGTGAAATGGTTTTATCAATAACTTGAAGCAAGGTCACAGCATTCAAATTGGTAGATTGGTAAAGCTCCAAGTTTCTGATGGTGAAACGATCCATCCATATATATTCTTCTTCAGCAATACGATGCAGCGTATTAATATGTTGTAGTTGTCTGTGCTGGGTTTCTGAGAGGTAATGCAAAATGGCTCCAGAAGCGATAATGCCATGTTGTAAGTGATGAACACCAAAACCCTGTAAGGTTTTGGTCTTAAAATGATTGGTTAAGCTCTCATTGGCGTAGTCTTCTTGAAAAATCCAATCTTCAAGAAAAAAAGAATGCAAGTGACTTCCAAATACTTCTAAAAATTCTTTTTTATGTGCTTTTGAAACCAATATTTCATTAGGGCCAAAATTCTGGAGCAATTTATCAATTTGTTCAGGTGATCCCTCAGAGGTTAAAAATTCGCCTGTGGAGATATCAAGAAAAGAAACCCCAAGTTCTGCGCGGCCAAAATGTACCGCTCCTAAAAAGTTGTTGGTTTTGGCATTTAGAATATCATCGTTGAGGGCAACACCAGGGGTCACCAATTCTGTTACACCACGCTTAACAATACTTTTTGTTTGTTTTGGGTCTTCCAACTGATCACAAATGGCCACGCGTAGCCCTGCTTTGACCAATTTGGGTAAATAGGTGTTTAAGGAATGGTGCGGAAAACCGGCAAGCTCTGTTTTATCACCACCGTTGTTACGATGGGTTAAAACAATGCCAAGTATCTCTGCAGCGCGAATGGCATCATCACCAAAAGTCTCGTAAAAATCCCCAACACGAAACAATAATAAGGCATCAGGATGTTTGGTCTTGATGGTATTGTATTGTTGCATTAAGGGAGTAACCTTTTTTACTTTTGATGTTTTACCCAAACCGAAAATTAGTATTTGTTGTTAGTTTATCCTTTTACCACTCCTTGAGGAGCGGTCAAAACTGTTTTTGCAGTTTTGGGAGAAGTGAAAAATAAAAGGCTTTGAAAATGCTGAAATTACGAACCAAACACCATCAAACTCTTTTATTTTTGTCTAAAATAGGAACTAACCTTCTGTTCTTGAACCATTGTTGATATTTCAAGGCTAAAAGTGGATAAAAATATGCGTAAGCTTGCCAATAGTGAATTAGATAGATTAGATGTTGAAGGCTTTAAGAAAGCTAAAAAGACCCCTTTGATTATTATTCTGGATAATATTAGAAGTTTAAACAACATTGGTTCGGTGTTTAGAACAGCCGATGCGTTTTTGATTGAAAAGGTCTATCTGTGTGGAATTACAGCAACACCACCCAATAAAGATATACGTAAAACAGCACTCGGAGCAACCGAAAGTGTAGCTTGGGAATATAGCGCAAGTACCTTGGAGCTTATTGAAGATTTAAAAAGCAAGGGAGTAAAAGTGCTTTCTATTGAGCAGGCAGAAAATGCTGTCATGCTGCAAAACTTTCAAACGGTAGAAGATAAAACCTATGCCTTGGTTTTTGGTAATGAGGTAAAAGGCGTTTCGCAAGAAGTAGTTTCCGCCAGTGATAAGGTGATTGAGATTCCACAATTTGGCACGAAACATTCTTTGAACATATCAGTAAGTGCAGGAGTGGTTATCTGGGATTTTTGGTCAAAACGTAACAAAAGCTCCTAAAAGATACTTTTTACTGTCAACTCCACATGTTGTACAATATTCTGAAAAACGTTGGTATTAAATTTATTAGCAATTATAGGTTCTCCCCTCATTTTCGAGGAGAGGTGGCCCCGTTATTTTGGTCGGGGTCGGAGGGGTAAAAGCTCAAGCCATAGTGAGCGATGGCCCTTATATAAAATCAAGGAAAATCATTTGATTATTTAAGTTTATTTTGACAGGATAGAAATTAAAAACACTTCACACCGTCAATTCGAGCGGAGTCGAGAATCTTGACTTCTAAATATATCGATACATCTTGACTCCGCTCGATGTCACAGAAAATAAAAATTGAATTTTAGAAGTATTCTTTCCCTTGGAATTGGCAATTTAGGAGTGGGGCAAAAAAAACCCCCGACTTGTGGTCAGGGGCATAACATATAGTTTGAGTTAGTTAGTTTCTGTTTTAACAGGGTGCTAATAAATAAAAACCATTTGTGATATCCAAATAATTTCTAAAAATTATCATAACACAAGGTTTCAATAAGCTTAGTATCAATGCGTTCCATAATATATTCATAATCAGTCTTATTAGCAACAAAGTCTAAATCAGCAAGATCGATCATTAAAGTGGTTTGTTGGGGGTGACTCTTTATAAAATCAAGATACCCTCGGTTGATTTTGTCCAGATACTCCGCAGTAATGCCTTGTTCATAATCACGTCCTCGTTTTTTGATATTGTATAAAAGGCGTTGGGTGCTTTGATACAGGTACACATAGATGTCTGGTTTTTTGACCTCTTTGTACATAAAATTGAACACCTTTTTATATAGTGAAAATTCCTCTTTTTGTAAGGTCACTTTTGCGAAAATCAATGATTTGAAAATATCATAATCACTCACCATGAATTTTTTAAACAAATCGAACTGTGAGGTATCATCGGTAAATTGTTGATAGCGATCTGCTAAAAAAGACATTTCCAATGGAAACGCATAACGGGACTGGTCTTCATAGAATTTAGGCAAAAAGGGATTGTCTGCAAATCGTTCCAAAACCAATTTGGCATTAAAATCTTCTGCAATCATTTTAGTTAAAGTCGTCTTGCCTGCACCAATGTTGCCTTCAATGGATAGAAATTGTAATTGCCCATAAAGCGACTCCCTTGAGGTATGTAAAATATGCTTGGTCTTGTTTAAAGGATTACCGTCTTTGCATTGCTGTAGCAAGTTGCGCGTATCTTTTTTTAGTACGGGATGATAGTATTGTGGCGCGATATCTGCCAAGGGTTTTAAAACAAAATTGCGTTCCGTCATCCTTGGGTGCGGTACCTTAAGATGTTCTGTAGCTACGACCTTATCCTTAAAATATAAAATATCTAAATCTATGGGTCTTGAAACGTAACCGGCGTTTGGACTGCGTTCCCTTCCGAATTCATTTTCAATTTTGGTGATCTTATCTAAAAGTGCTTCTGGCGCTAATTGTGTGCTTACGGAAAAACAGGCGTTTAAAAAATCCTCACCATCAAATCCAACAGCTGCATTTTCATAAACGGAAGAGACCCTGATCACTTTGGTGTGCTCACTGTTCATTTTAAAAATCGCTTTTTGAATGTTTAAAAAGCGGTTTCCTAGATTACTCCAAATAGACAGATATGTTGTTTTTTCTTTCGCCATGATTGTGCGAAAAAAGTAAATAAAACAAAGTGACAATGGTTATCTTTGCATCTTTATTTAATTAAGAATCTCATGAAGTTTTTAAGAAATTTACTGGCAGCGATCCTCGGCTGCTTATTGGCATTTGGTATCCTGTTTGTCATGTTTTTCATATTTGCCGCTTTAGTCGGTAGCTCCAATGAAGGTGTAAAGGTGAAAGCAAATTCTATTTTAGAACTAAGCTTTAGTCAGCCTATAAGCGATTATTTAGGTAAGGACGAAAGCGATCCATTTGCCGCCTTGTTTTCAGAAGGACAAGGCTTGGATGAAATTTTACATGCTATTGAGGTGGCCAAAAATGACGATAAAATAAAGGGAATTAGCATCAACACCAGTTTTGTATTGGCTGGCTTTGCACAGACCCAAGAGATAAGAAGCGCGCTTCAAGATTTTAAGGCTGAAGGGAAGTTCATTTATTCCTTTTCAGATTTTTACAGCCAAAAGGACTATTATCTGGCCAGTATTGCAGATGAGTTATATCTGAATCCGCAAGGGGTAATGGATTTTAAAGGCTTGGCGTCAGAGGTTTTATATCTAAAAGATTTACAAGAAAAATCAGGGATTAAAATGGAGGTGATTCGCCATGGTAAGTATAAAAGTGCCGTAGAACCGTTTTTGTCCAATACCATGAGTGATGAAAATAGGGCACAGATCAAGGAATTGATTACCTCTATCTGGACCAGTATGTTGGAAGATATTTCGCAAACAAGAACTATTGAAGTCGCAGATTTGAACGTGATTGCCGATACCTTGGGCGCGCGTACCCCAAAATATGCCGTGCAGTCCGGCTTAATTGATGGAGACATTTATTTTGACGAATATGAGGGCTTGTTACGCGAAAAGCTAGGGACTGAAGCGGATGCTAAAATCAATTATATTTCTTTGGAAGACTATGTGACCATTGCCAATGCCAAAGTTTTAAAATCAGGAACCGATAAAATTGCCGTAATCTATGCACAGGGCCAAATTCTTTATGGTGAAGGTGGTAAAGATTTTTTAGGGCAAGGAGCTATCAATAGAGCTTTAAAAAAGGCGCGGAGCAATGATAACATTAAGGCCATAGTGCTGCGAGTTGATTCCCCAGGGGGTAGTGCCTTGGTTTCGGATATTATCTGGAGAGAGGTTGAATTGACCAAAAGAGAAAAGCCCGTGGTGGTCTCTTTTGGTAATGTGGCCGCCTCAGGTGGCTACTATATCGCCGCCGGTGCTGATAAGATTTTTGCAGAACCCACTACGATAACAGGGTCCATCGGTGTTTTTGGCACCATACCCAATATTAATGAACTAGCTGCTGAAATTGGTGTTAATGCGGAACAGGTAGGCACCAATAAAAACTCGGTTGACTATTCACTGTTTGAACCAATGACAGAGGCTTTTCGAAATCAGATTTTGGAAGGTATTGAAAACACCTATGATACTTTTCTGCAGCGCGTAGCTGCAGGCAGAAATATGTCCGTTGATGAGGTGAATGAAATTGCGCAAGGTCGTGTTTGGAGTGGCGTAGATGCTCAAAAATTAGGTTTGGTAGATGAAATAGGAAATTTAGATGATGCTATTGCTGCTGCTGCAGAAATGGTAGAACTGGAAAGCTATGGGGTCAGAAAATATCCAAAGTACAAATCAGATTTTGAACGCTTAATGGATGATTTAGGTGGAATGAAAGTAAAAGTGGGAGAGCAGCTGGTTAAAGAAGAGTTGGGAGAAGACCTTTATCAAACCTTAAAAGAAATCAAAGGAGTGACGGAACAAAAAGGAATTCAAGCAAGAATGCCTTACACATTGAATATTAAGTAATTAAAACTATATTTTCAAAAAAGGGCAGTCTAAAAAAGTGCTAAAATGTCATTT
>CAYGUO010000158.1:0-7245 GCA_964353095.1 uncultured Flavobacteriaceae bacterium
GCCTTAACAACAGCTCCATTAATTTTTGGTGCTTCTGGTCAAGAAAAAATAACCTTAACAACAACTTATACGAATCAGAATTATTCAGTTAATGACAAGATTAATTTAGCATTGATTGGTTCAGGTATTCAGGGAATTTATGATACTACCGCAGCACTTAGGGTAGCTGGAGTGAAACTGGTTGCCGTCTGTGATTTATATCTTGGTCGGCTTGATAGGGCTAAAGAATTATGGGGCGATTCAATTTTTGTGACTCGCGATTATCGAAAAATATTGGAACGTGAAGATGTTGATGCGGTAATTATTGCTACCCCAGACCATTGGCATCAAAAAATCACAATTGAGGCCTTAAAAGCAGGCAAGCATGTCTATTGTGAAAAGCCCATGGTTCAGAAGTTTGAAGAAGGTCAGGCGATTATTCAAGCACAAAAAGACAGTGGTAAAATATGCCAAGTAGGTAGTCAGGGGATGTCTTCTTTGGGGAATGAAAAAGCAAAACAACTCTATGAAGAAGGTGCTATTGGCGATATGGTGATGTTGGATATGTACAATGACCGTTACTCCTCTGAAGGAGCCTGGCAATATCCTATTCCGCCCGATGCTTCTAGTGACTCAGTTGATTTTGATACTTTTTTAGGTAAAGCCCCTAAAATGCCTTTTGATTCTAAGCGTTTTTTTAGATGGCGAAATTACCAAGATTATGGAACTGGTGTAGCGGGCGATTTATTTGTACATGCTTTTTCTACTTTAAATTATGTGATCAGTTCGCATGGACCTAACCGTGCTATGGCAACTGGGGGACTCCGATACTGGAAAGATGGTAGGGATGTGCCAGATGTGAGTATTACGCTCTATGATTACCCAAAGACCAAAACCCATGCGGCTTTTAATGCAGCCTTCCGAATTAATTTTATTGCTGGAAATGGTGGTGGTGGCGGATTTAGATTAATAGGCACCGAAGGCGAAATGGAGGTTGGTCAAAACGAGGTAAAATTGACAAGGTCAAAGTTAGGGATGAAACCAAGTGATTATTCAATGATCGCTTACACTGAGGCAACACAGCAAAAAATAAAAAATAGTTATGACCAACAAAATCTTGAACCAAGAGCTTCAAGTTTAAATACAGGAACTACTATTTGGAACGCTCCAAGAGATTATAAGGGTGGACATTATGACCATTTTTTTAATTTTTTCAATGCTATTAGATCAGAGGGTAGTGTTAAACAAGATGCTACATTTGGTTTAAGAGCAGCTGGGGCAGCTTTATTGGCAAATGAAAGTTATTTTAAAGATAGGCCGGTGAATTGGGATCCTGAAAAAATGAAATTGCTTTCTTGATTTATAAAAAAAGCTATCTAAAAAATTTCTTTTTAGATAGCTTCAATTTAGTAACAAAACAGATTAAATTTTAAAGGTCACCACCGGAATGGTACTGTGGTTAGCAATATCTTCACCAATACTGCCCATAAAAAAGTGTGACAGGCCTTTTCTTCCATGTGTTGGAATACCAATCATATCTGCAGCATTGGTTTCCGCATAGTTTAAAATTCCTTTTTCAACACTGTAGTCATTATAGATTTCAACCTCTTTGCCTACGCGCGCGATGTTTAAAAATTTAGAAATTCTTTTGTAGGCGTCTTCGGTACTCAAAAAGGCATCTGCAGGTGTATTGATGTACACCAATTTTAGTTCTGCTCCTAAAAGATCGGCAAAAGCAATCGCTTTTTTGGTTGCGGTGATACTTTCTTCTTTAAAGTCACTGGCAAAAACAAAACGCTCTGCTTTAAAATCTTTAACATCTCCTTTTACAACTAGGACCGGAATTTCTGAACTGCGCACAACCCGCTCTGTGTTGGACCCAATAAAAATTTCCTCAAGTCCGTCAGCACCATTTGAACCCATAACAATCAAATCTACCTCGTGTTTGTCGGCAACGTCATTGACTTCGCTAAAAACTTTATAGTGTTTTATGATTGGGGTTACTTTGATATCTTTCAAATATTCTTTTTTTAGAAAATCAGCAAATCGTTTTTCTGTTAATTTCAGTAAATGAACGATATGTTGTTGTGAAACATATTCTGTATTGGCCATAATAGCCGGGGACAGTTCTAACATGTGCAATACAAATAGCTCGGCTTTGCTCTTCAGCGCAAGCGTTGCAGCAACCTTTAAAGCAATTTCTGACTGCTTTGAAAAATCTATGGGTACGATAATACTTTTCATTTGATTTTGGGATTTAAATGGTTAAATAGTCATTGAAAATAAGCGTGTATCTGGTTTTTTGCGTTGTAGCTTCAAATCAAACGCCATGCTAATATTTCTGATAAAAGGTTTTCCTTTTTTAGTAACTTTTATAGTGTTGGCTCCAATTTTCACCAAGCCATCTGCTTCCAGTTCGGATAGGTTGTCTATAATATGCTGAAAATCGAGTAAATTGGTTTTTCCAATTTCCCATGATGTTTCAAATCGGCACATTAAATCCAATATATGTCTACGGATTGATTCGTCTTCTTGATTAAGCAAATGTCCTCTATAAACAGGTATAATATCATGGTCTACCAAATGTTGGTACTCTTCAATGTTTTTTACATTTTGTGCAAATCCGGACCAGCTATCACTAATGCTAGATGCTCCTAAACCAATCATTAATTGGGTTTTTGAAGCAGTATAGCCCATAAAATTTCGATGTAGATTGCCATTTGCACTTGCCTTATAGAGGGTATCCGTAGGAAGGGCAAAATGATCCATTCCAATATCATGATAGCCTAATGCTGTCAACCTTTGCTTTCCTATATCATATTGAAGTTTCTTATCTTCAGCGCAAGGTAAATCTTCATCTCGATAGCCCCGCTGACCATTCCCTCTTAACCAAGGTACATGTGCATAGCTATAAAATGCCAAGCGGTCGGGACGGAGGGAGTTGGTTTTTTCGATGGTATTTTTAACATCAGCAAGGGTTTGAAAGGGTAGTCCGTAAATGATATCATGCCCTATTGAAGTATAGCCTATTTCCCGCGCCCATTGGGTCACGTTTGCTACATTTTCAAAAGGCTGCAAACGGTTAATGGCTTTTTGTACCGTTTCGTTATAGTCTTGTACTCCAAAACAAACCCTTCTAAAACCTACATTAAACAAAGCGTTCAAATGTGCTTTGGTCGTATTGTTAGGGTGGCCTTCAAAACTAAGTTCCGCATCAGGTGCTTTATCGGCAAACCTGAAGATACCGGTCATCAATTTGGTCAGATTTTTAGGGGAGAAAAAAGTTGGGGTACCACCCCCTAAATGTAATTCTTTGATAGTAGGTCTTGACCCTAACAAATCACGATAAAGTGTCCATTCTTTTAAAATGGCCTTTATATAGGGGCCTTCTACCTCATGTCTTTTGGTAATGCGTTTATGACAACCACAAAAGGTACACATGCTTTCACAAAACGGTAAGTGAATATAAAGACTTATGCCTTCTTCTTTGCTTTGTTCAAAACGCTCTTTAACGCTGAGTTTCCATTTTTTCCCTGAAAAACTATCCGTATCCCAATAGGGGACAGTAGGGTAGCTTGTATAGCGAGGGCCTGGAACATTATATTTATTCGTCAGATTGCACATACCTATTTAATTACAAGATCAAAATTAGAGTTTGTTCAAGAGTAAAAACATGATAATTGTCAGTTCAAGCAGCTTAGATTAGGAGTCATGATAATTGTCATTTTTTTAGTTGTTTCTGCATTTTATATTTGCAGATAAGGCACTTTGATATGGGAGAAATGATTTTAAACAACAGTAAAGATGTTGCTGAACGCAAAGCTTTTGCCAAACATCTTATCAATGATATCAAAGCATTGGAGTTACTGCTTACAGAAAAAAAATTTGAGGATGATATTGTGCGTATTGGTGCTGAACAAGAGCTGTGTTTGGTAGACGGGCACTATCAGCCAGCGGGAGTTAATTTAGAACTGTTGAAGATTATTGATGACCCCCATTTTACCACCGAGCTAGCCAGTTATAATATAGAGATTAATCTGGACCCTTTTGAATTGAAGACCAACTGTTTTTCTTTGGTAGAAAATCAAGTTCGTGAGCTTTTGGCAATGGCCGATAAAAAGGCAAAAGAATTAAATATCAAGATGATTTTAGCTGGTATTTTGCCAACAATAAGCAAAAATGAAGTATCACTTGACTTTATAACACCAATACCCAGATATTTCGCCCTCAATGACGCTTTAGTGGCCAGTAAAGGGGGTGATTTTAAATTGAAGATTAGAGGGGTGGATGAATTGTATTTAAAGCATAATTCGGTTCTTTTTGAGGCTTGTAATACGAGTTTTCAGCTACATCTTCAGATTCCATCACATGATTTTGTATCAAGTTACAATTGGTCGCAAGCCATAGCTGGGCCTGTACTTTCAGTTTGTTGTAATTCCCCAATGCTCATGGGTAGGGAACTATGGAAAGAAACCCGTATCGCACTCTTTCAACAAAGTTTGGACACCAGAAAATCTGGCTACGTTTTAAATGATCAAGCACCACGAGTTGGTTTTGGCTCACAATGGGAGAAAGGTTCAGTTGCGGAAATTTTCAAAAAAGACATTTCAAAGCATCGTATTCTTATCACCAAACCTATAGAGGAAGATTCGTTAGAACAGATGCAGCAAGGAAAAGTGCCCAAATTGGAAGCTCTACGTTTGCATAACGGTACGGTGTACCGTTGGAACAGACCTTGTTATGGAATTGGGGGAGGTAAACCACATTTACGTATTGAAAACAGGTATATTCCTTCTGGCCCTTCGGTCATTGATGAAATGGCAAACTTTGCATTTTGGATAGGCTTGATGAAAGGGCGACCCAAGAAATTTGATGATATGGAATCTCAAATGGATTTTAAGACGGCAAAAACCAATTTTATAAAAGCTGCAAGAACTGGAAAAGAAACCATTTTTGTGTGGGACGACCAGCAGATTAGCGCAAAGAAATTGGTATTGTTAAAACTATTGCCCATGGCTTATGAGGGTTTGAAAAAATGTAATATAGATAAGCGAGATATCAATCGTTTACTTGGGGTGATAGAACAGCGGGTCAATAGAAGTACTGGTGAGCAATGGCAGGTTCGTAATTTTCGAAAATTAGGTAAAGTGTATAAAACCAATGAATCGCTTCAGAAATTAACTAAGGCCATAATTAAGAATCAAAAGAAGGCCTTACCGGTGCACGATTGGAAAGACATCAAAGTTCTAAAACAAAATAAACAAAGTTTAAGATTTGTGAGGGATATCATGTCTACTCATTTATTTAAGCTATACGAAAGTGATTTTGCTTGCATGGCCTTGGCCATAATGGAGTGGAACAACATACATCATATACCCATAGAAAATGATGAAGGTGAGCTAACAGGTTTGCTTACTTGGAGTTATTTACAAACACTAGATCAAAATTTTGATGAGGTACTGGTAAAAGATATTATGATTGAAAAAATCACTACAGTTCAACCCTATGACACCATAGAAGAGGCCAAGAGCACTATGGAAAAATTAAAAATAGGGTGCGTACTGGTATGTGAGCATGATGCTTTGGTGGGCATTGTAAGTAAAACCGATTTATAACGATGCCAAACTTGTATAGTGATTCCTTAAAAATCAAAAAGAAACCAAATCGAATAATTGATGCCTTGCATGGAGTCGATGAAGGGCCGACTGTTGTTTTTTTTGCTGGAATACATGGTAATGAACCTGCTGGTGTATTGGCTTTACAAGAAGTGTTTAAAGAACTTAAAGAAGCTAATGTTTCAATATTTGGGAGCGTTTATGGCCTGGCGGGAAACTTAAATGCCTTGGAGAAAAAAATTCGATATGAAAATGAAGATTTAAATCGTATTTGGAGTGAGGAAAAATTAGCTCGAATAAATAAGAGTAATATTATTGATTTACATCAAGAAGAAAAAGAAATGCTGTCTTTGTATGAAGAGCTGATTCAAATTATAAGCAACTCAAAACCACCTTTTTATTTTATTGATTTACATACGACATCAAGTCGCACATCACCTTTTATAGTGATGAACGATAGTATGTTGAATAGGAGTTTTGTAATGAACTACCCTTTACCTAAAGTGTTAGGTATAGAAGAGTATTTGCATGGGGCATTATTGAGTTTTATCAATGAAATGGGCTATGTTTCCTTTGGTTTTGAAAGTGGTCAGCATCAAGAATCTCATGCTGTTTTAAATAATATTGGTTTCATCAATTACACATTGGCGCTTACCACTTCAATACAACCAAATGCCATTGAGTTGAATACTATGGGGCAAAAGCTCAGTGAAATGTCTAAAATACCTCCCAATTTCTTTGAGATTACCTATGAGCATCATTTAAGTCCATCCGATCAGTTTGAAATGATTCCTGATTTTGAAAATTTTCAAAAAATTAAGAAAGGTGCTAAAGTTGCTCTATATAACCAAAAAGATATTATAGCTAAAAAAGCAACGCAAATATTTATGCCTTTATACCAAAATCAGGGTAGCGAAGGATTTTATTTTATAAAACCAATCCCTAAATTTTTCTTGTGGCTTTCTAAGTACCTTAGAAATATTAGGTTAGATAATTTTTTAACGAGATTGCCGGGGGTCAAATGGCAAACGAGTGCTAAGAGCGCACTGATTGTTAATACGCGTGTAGCGAAATATATTTCTAAGTCCGTTTTTCATTTATTGGGTTATCGGGTCAGACAAAAAGATGTTTCTCATTTGGTTTTGAAAAGTCGGGAATCTGCTTCTAAACATAAAGAGTACCCAACTAAATGGTCATAAAAAAGCCGTTGAAATTAATTTCAACGGCTTTTAAAATTCATGGAATTTGGTTATTGAATCACAAAATTAATGGGTACATTATAAGCAATTCTAGCGGGTGCCCCCCTTTGCATGGCCGGCTTCATATTGGGCAAAGCCGCAATAATTCTTTCCGCTTCTTTTTCTAGTAATCTATCTGGCCCTCGTTTTTTAATACCTGCAACCCTACCGCGCGTATCGATTTCGAATTGCACAAATACACGACCTTTTATTTTCATTTCTAGGGCAGCAGCTGGGTACTGAAAGTTATCCCTAATATGTTCTTGAATCATTTTATTGAAACAGGCCTTTTTCTCTTTTTCGGTTTTACAGGTTTCGCAACCAGGAAAAACGGGAGCATTCTCAATCACGGCAAAAGGTACTACAATGTCTTCTTCTGCCTCACCAACATCGATGTCATCAAGGCTCACAAT
>CAYGUO010000159.1:0-7122 GCA_964353095.1 uncultured Flavobacteriaceae bacterium
TCTGATGTATAGTATGTAAATGTGTGTGTCTCAGTATTTCAACTGATTCATTCACCTTTATTTTTTTCATTATGCACCAGACTACAGCAGGTTTTGACACAAATTATGGCACAAAAATTAAATCTGTGTCACTAAAGATTAAGTACAGACTTCACAACTACGTCAATAAGCAGGGATATAGCCAGCTTTATCTTCACGTATCAGGATTCGGAGAAAGGCTCAGGAAGCCCATAGCTATTGAATGTAGGCCAGATGATTGGGACAATGACACCAATCGCATTATCAAAAAAGCCTATAACGCAGCCGATTTCAATCTTATGATTGAAAATTATGATGCAAAAATTACCCGTATCAAGACCAACTACAGGCTTTCAAATCTTATTCTTACCCCAAAAAGATTGTTGCACGAACTTAACTCCGGTACTTCTAGAGTTGATTTTATCAAATACATGGAGCGCAGAATCACGAAAGAAGCTCCTGGTATGACCGAAGGTTATTTAAAACGCTGCAGAAAGGTACTAAGCAAATTGAGCAAGTATAAATCCACCTTATTTTTTGCGGAAATCAATTACAAATTCTTTGATGACTATCGCAACTATTGCCTGAGCATTGGCAACGCAAAAACAACCATAGCCGGAAACATTGCTATCATCAAAAAGTTTTTGAAGCAAGCATCAAAAGAGAATATCAAGCTGCAGGTCAATCTTGATGATATTAAACGTGGCAGCATGAAAGGCAACCGCATTGACCTACACCCCAAAGAACTGCAGAAATACTATAACTATTATTTTTCTGAATTTATATCTGAAGATTGGAAGCTCGTACTTGGTTATTTTTTGTTCGCTTGTTTCACTAGCTTACGTTGGCAACAGGTGATTGATTTGGATAGGGGCAGTATTCTTGACAGCACTTTCGTGAACTTTTATGTGGCCAAGACAGGAAAACGCCATAGCATAGCCCTAAATAAAAGAAGTAAGGCCATTACCAAGCACTGTCAAGAACTGTTTACTACAAAAATTTCTTCTCAGCACGTTAACCGGGAGCTGAAAAAGATTTCAAAGCTGATGGGCATTCAAAGGAATATCACTTTTCATATTTCCCGACATACTTTTGCTACTAATTTTCTACGCGCCGGTGGCGATATACGGGAACTTCAAAACATCATGGACCATGAGGACATCAAAACAACGATGATTTACGTTCATATCGTAGATAAGGAAGCACACGACAGCATGGCTCTAATGGACAACCTATTTTAATGAATCTAGCTCCAGCTCGTAGTTTATCAATTCGGTTCTTGGAATAGTGGTACGATTCAATACCCGTACCAGATAATAATTATTGTACATAAAAACCGTACTATCGATTTTTAATAGCTTGAGCTGAATTCCCAATGCATTAAAATTGGTGGTGAACGATTGGCTTCTCAATCTAAAATTCAGCCATCTAGACCAATGCTTTTCGTATGTTCTTGGCACCATCATTTCTTCAGGGCTTTCTGCGAGATTTAGAATACCCTGGGCACCGGCATACATCACCGCGGCAATGTTGCTATCGCCCTTATCTACCGCTAGTGCTGTTTGCACATCGCCACGCAACACCAAAGGCAAAGGCACGGCATCAATAGTGATTTCATTGGTACTATCATTGGTTACAAAACCTGTATTCTCAATACCATCTACATTGTAGAATACAGGTAGCGGATTGTATTCGGCATTATCGATATTCTTAAACTGCAGCAGGAAACTTTCTCCTTGCTTCAACTGCCTACGTGGCACACGTTGGTTATATGCGCTAAGGTCAATGGCCGTATCAATATCAAGTTTTGGTTCTATATAATCCATATACACCTGATCACCGTCAATACGCATCTCCATATTCTTCCAATTCTTTAGGACTTTTACGAAATCTCCGAAGGTGATATCGGGCACGCATTTTCTTAAATCAATCTTATCAATGGTCACTACCGGTGGAACCAGTTCCCCATTCACATCAAATATAGCAAGAGGGGTAATTGTTAGGTCCCACAAGGGCGCATCATACACCGTCTGTTCATTCACCACGGCGTTAATGATTTGGCGGTTGGTGAAGGTCACTAAATTTGCAATATCTTCCACATCAATATTTACATCAATATATCTTACCCGTTCACTGACCCCATTTTGCCGAATATAATCCTGATAAAAAGAGGCTACATTTTGACCTTTAAAAATAATTTCGGCCTTGGCATCTGAAAAATTTCGTCTCAGGTATACCACTCCAGATATTTTATAGCGCCCCGGTTGCGCAAACGCGTAGGTATCTGAATACACCCCAAGTTGTCTGGTAGCTTTACTCAGATTCAAAAACCCATACTTATACTCCACATCGACCAGAGCATCATAGCTATCGATTAGCGTACTGTACTCCTCCCCGTCAATACTCGCATTAATATATTCCTCAGTTTCTTTGAAGAACAACATTTTTAAAAATTCAGGATCCGTTAGGACATCTCCGTTCAACGTGTAGCCGGCGTCTTGGAAACCTGCATTCAGCACATGCAAAAAATAGGGCATCGGAATCATGATGTTACGGTTCAGCACCACGTCCTCGCCATCATCAAATTCGTTTATCAAAAAATTTGAGCCATCATAATTATTGATGATGTTCTGAAAACCGTTCCAACGCGGGGTCTGATTGTCAAAAGAATCGGTATGTACTTGCACAAAATTGTAGTTTACCGCGGGATAGGTCTTATTGATGATGTTGACCCCGTGCACAAACAGACTTTCGGCCAACTGGGTAACCTCTAGAGGCAGCTCTGACAGCTTTTTATCCCAACTTGGCAGTTTATCCAAGCCGTATCGCAATTCGATGATAGCCAAGCGGTCTATAATTTCTACGACCTCTAAGACCGCATCTTCATGCGTATCATCAAAAAAATAAATGACATTGTAGATACTTACCGGATTGGCAATGTTGACATCCAACAGCTGGCCGAACTTTTGGTTCAGCTCTTCATCCAAATTAACCTCAAAAGGAAAGGTGTATTTCGTAAATATGCCATCTGTAAACCATTGGTTCTCTTCAATGATATTAATTTCGTATCCGGATAAGTCCAGTTCGAAATCATCGTGAATACACTTCTGAATCATGGTCTGGATTAATTAAAAATTCAACATCATATTCATATAAGGCCCTATCGGAATCATAATTGGATTGTGCATTGGTCTGCGGTACCATTGCAATTTCCTTTTCATGACCATCAAGTATCAACCAAGCCCGTTTAGCACGGGTCAGGCTATCGATGAATTCAAAATTTGATTTCATTACCCAACCCGTATTGGCCACCACACGCTGAGTTTTTCGGGTTTCTAAAATATCAACCACATCAACCAGGTTAACGTATTTTCTGTTCTGTATTTGCTCGTACTCGCTATTGATACCAAAGCCGCCCGTAAACTCCATGATTTCAAGCTGCTCGTTTTCGGTCGCCCATGCAATATGGTACGACTCTTTGCCCTCAGGCAACATAAAATAGCCCCTTTGGTACTGTGTACCATCAGGCGCGGTAATACTGGCATAAATCAAATCACCCTCTTTGTGGTCTGCCATGCTCAATAGCATTCCGTACCCGCTACTTTCAATCGCCGTATGGCTAATGCGTTGCAATTGACTACCGTTTTTTGTGAGTTCAATGGTGTGAATGCCCCTATCACGGTAAAAATTGAACATCGCATAGGAGTTTTTGGTCACCCTAAGCGGAGCATTGGCCATGGAAACGCCTATACTGTTTTTAAAATTCTCTGGAGAACGCCCTTTTTGAAAAAGCAAATCATCAAGAATGACTGTATTCTGCAAGCTATCATCGTTCAGATAGCGCTCTTCCAATGTCAATCGAACCACAGCAGATTGAAAATAATTAAAAACCCTGTTCACGTTATCAGACCAAGGCAAAGCAAAACCCATTAATTGGGTTAGGTTAGGAAGCAGACCGTTTAAAGTAGTACCCGGATGGAACGCCCCTTTACCGTCAAATATAGGGATGTCCGCAATATGGCGAACGGTACTCCCAATGGCATTGCTATCGTAGTACACAATGTAATAGTTTGCCCTGATATAGGTTTTAAACAAGGTACTGGCATAATTGACATCAATCTGGTCTTTCGTAAAATTGATATGGTCGGCCAATAAATCGGTGAAGCCATTCGCATTAATCTTATAGGTTACGGGAACCCTTACCTCTCCCTCTTGAGAAACCATGACAATTTCACCGGTGTACGTTCCTGGAGAAAAAGAATCGGTATTTACGGGATCCATAAACCTATCATTGCCCACTCCGAACCACAGCAACCAATCCGGCACCACAAACGTGTATGGAAAAGGACTGTTGATGGTCAATTTTTGAGGAGAAGCCTCTTGCACACCTTTGGTAGCTTCAAAATATAAACTTGTAGGTGTGACTTGAATGTTTTGAGAATCGGCAATATTGATATTGACCTTTACTTGGATACCGTTGGAACCAAAAACGGTAAGTGTTTCTTCATGAAAGCCAACGCCCAAGGCTTCAACCGCACTGCTTATCAGCACATTCAGTTTTGCAGGACCGGTGGCCTGAGCTCCTGTGGTACTCGACGTACTTACATCTTGAAATGAAGCCCCTGAAAATGTAAAGAACTTAGCCCCAAACACGGCATAGGTGCCTTGAATGTCAAAGGTCAATAGCTGCCCTGGGGGAACGGGTTCCCCTAAAACGTGTTCAAACACCAGCTCCGTAGGTGAAACATTGGCCGCGGTATCTGCACTTACCACTAAGACAATAGTGGTTGAACGGGTTTCAATCAATGTTTCTTGAGCACTAACGACCGTTTCTGCCCAGACTTCAAAATCAATGCTTGCGCTATAACTACCGGCATCCAACACGCCTAAATTGATAAAGCTTATCAGCGCATCAACCGTTAAGGAGTTGCCCGCAAGGGCATAGCTATTGCCGCCGTCAATGGTGACCGAAGCGAACGGCGCCTGCAAGCCCTGACCTTCGTTCGCGCTTACCTTTGGACGTACCTCAAAATTTTCAAAGGCCGTATAGCTGCTATCCGTACTGTAGTTTTTAATGGTCAGGTTTAAGGTTCGCGCTGGAGGAACCGCATCACCTTGCCTCCATTGCACACTATTAATTCCTGGAAATATTTTCCAACCCGTACTGAACAAGGTACTGCCACCGGGATTGAACACCATATTGCCCAATACCATAGGCGTTTCATCACCTGTTGGTGTGCCCGGACTACAAAAGTTTTTAAGTGCTGCGGGAATTTCACTTTCTTCCTGCAGATATACCCCGCCATAGTTTACAGCGGTCAAACTACCGGTAAGCTTCCAAATTTCAACTTTATAACCCTCAGGAGTGG
Organism: uncultured Flavobacteriaceae bacterium; assembly: GCA_964353095.1. Classification (GTDB taxonomy): domain Bacteria; phylum Bacteroidota; class Bacteroidia; order Flavobacteriales; family Flavobacteriaceae; genus Croceitalea. Next base: position 5,388 of record CAYGUO010000159.1, read on the forward strand.
TAATCTGGATACGGTCGGCATAGGCTATGACATTGGTGGTATTGATAATACTGGCCACATTGCCCACAAAGTATTCATAAATGGCACTTTGATTGGTCACAAAGCTTATGGTTCTGGCATTGGTATTGGTAGTAGCCTCTTGAAAATAGTCGGCCACACAGCCACTTAACAAAAATTCTGTTTGCGAGGGTACCGCCCCAAATTCATCAATGACCGCCTGCACCAATTTATTGCCCAGGGTATTGGCCGAAGCTGCGGTAAAAATGATGTTATTAAACGCTGTATAGGCCATTATCTTTTGTTTTTGTTACGCGTGGTTTCGTATTGTTCAATGTCTTCTTTTAAGTGTTTGGCGTTTCTCATGGTTCTTGGTAGCACTGCCGTTAACCCATTCTTTTCTATCCTATCTAAAATTGCATTGGTTCTGCCTAGTGTTGCCATCAACATAGGGTCAGTACCAGACCCCGAATTTTCTGCACTGGGGTAATAGCCATTTTCAAAACCTTTTGCCCTGGCAATCTCGCGGTACAATGCATCTTTAAAATCTGGTCGAAAGTTTCTGAAGGAACGGCCGTCAATGATCATCTCCGGAAAGTTTTTGCCCCCCTCGCCCGCCAAGAACATGGTAGGCTTATTGACCAGCTGGGTTGAGGGGGTACCGCCATAACCGGCATTGAATACTTTACCGTCTTGCTCACGCCTTACGGGTCGCTCACCATAGTAACCCTGTTCAAAACCTTTGGCGGGCAAAGGCTGTGCAATTGCCAAGGCAGTTTGTACAGCCCCTAAAGCTCCGACGATTCCCGCCCATGGCACTCCCAATATAAATCCACCTTGCGCCAAAGCTTTAGAAACACCAATAGCCGAATTCAATGCTATGCCAGCAATCGCCATTTCTTTCTCACGTTTTGCCTGCTTATACTCTGCCTCCGCCCTAACACGTCTGCTTTCTGCTTCCATGCTAGTAATAGCCTGGTCATATTGCTCTTGGGAAATAAATCCGCTATCCAAATTTCTTTGCAGCTTTTCACGCTTAGCATCTTGAGCAGTTTCAAAATTTTGAAGCTCGGTCTGGGCTTTTCTACTTACAAAATCATGATATTGCCCCCAGGCATTCATTAGTGAACCGACCACCACTTCAGCAGCGAGTATCTTCTCTTCTAAAGTATCGAGGCTATCAAAAGTTTGGTTCCACTGATCAATGGAAAATCCTAGCACATCTGTACTTAAAAAACCCTGCTCCACATCTTGAGTAGCTTGTGCTGCACTATTGGATTTGCCCAAATTATTTTTCGCAATACCCAGCTTTTCTAGCTTCTCAATCATTTGGTCTGCCAAACCTTTAAACACTTCAACCTGTTCTGGTGTCAGTATTTTAAAATCAATTCCCCTAAAACCACCAGTTTCATCGGCAATGGCCCGAACAAAGCCCAATATTTCTTGAAAACCCGCCTCTTGCAATGCTATACTTTGTTTTTGATATTCCTCTTCCGATATCAGTTTAGCATCTAATTTGGCATCTAGCGCCGCTTTCTCTTCTTCAATGGCACTATTTCGCTTATCAATTTCATCTTTTAAGCCACGCTCCAGAATTTCGGCACGTTTTAACTGATGTGTTTGATTGGCCAATTCAATCTGTTGATTGATTTCGGCATTGATGGCGGTGGCATCAGCGCCCTCAGTACGCTTTTGCGATTGCAGCTCTTCCAACTTACGGCGATGGGCAACCTCTTGA
>CAYGUO010000160.1:0-7112 GCA_964353095.1 uncultured Flavobacteriaceae bacterium
TAGAATACCGTTCTATTGGGCCGCACCGTGGTGGCCGTTCTGCCGCAGTAACTGGTGTACCTGGCGAACCTAATTTATTCTATTTTGGCGCTGCTGGTGGTGGTGTTTGGAAAACCTTGGATGGAGGGCGTACCTGGGCCAATATTTCTGATGGTTATTTTGGAGGTAGCATTGGTGCCGTTGAAGTTGCACAAAGCGATCCTAATGTAATTTATGTAGGGGGTGGTGAAAAAACACTACGGGGCAATGTGTCCAGTGGTTATGGTATTTGGAAAACTGAAGATGCCGGAAGAACATGGACATCGGCCGGATTAAAAAATAGTCGTCATGTACCCCGTATCCGAATTCATCCGACAGATCATAATACGGTTTATGCGGCAGTATTGGGTAATATTTACAAACCCACCCAAGACCGTGGTATTTATAAAAGTACCGATGGTGGAAAAACATGGAGCAAAAAGCTCTTTGTAAACGATCAATCGGGTTTTGTAGACTTAACCTTTGATCCTAACAATCCAAGAATTTTATATGCCTCGTCATGGCGTGCACAGCGTACACCCTACTCCTTAAGTAGTGGTGGCGATGGTTCTGCCCTTTGGAAAAGTACCGATAGCGGTGAAACATGGACCGAAATCTCAAAGAATGAAGGTTTCCCAACAGATACCTTAGGGATTATTGGGGTAACCGTTTCCCCAAAAAATAGCGAACGGGTTTGGGCCATTGTTGAAAATAAGGAAAAAGGCGGATTGTACCGTTCTGAAAATGGTGGTAAGACTTGGTCGCTCGTTAATAGCGAACGAAAATTGCGCCAACGTGCTTGGTATTACACGCGTGTGTACGCCGATACCGAAGATGAAGATGTGGTGTATGTATTGAACGTGAGGTATCACAAGTCCACTGACGGTGGTAAATCTTTCAACACCTTTAATGCGCCTCATGGTGATCATCATGATTTGTGGATTGCTCCTGAAAATAGCCAACGCATGATCATTGGTGATGATGGTGGCGCGCAGATTTCTTATGATGGTGGCGAGACTTGGAGTACCTATTACAACCAGCCTACGGCGCAATATTATCGCGTAACTACAGATAATGCCTTTCCGTATCGAATCTATGTTGCACAACAGGATAACTCTACGCTGCGCGTAAATCATCGGTCGGACGGCAGTTACATTACCGAAGATGACTGGGAGCCCACAGCAGGTGGTGAGTCGGCTCATATTGCAGTAGACCCCAACAATAATGATATCGTTTATGGGGGTAGCTATGGCGGATTCTTAACACGTGTGAATCATGATGCTGGAACCGTTAGAGGAATCAATGTGTGGCCCGATAATCCTATGGGCTATGGTGCTGAGGGAATGAAGTATCGTTTTCAATGGAACTTCCCTATCATTTTTAGTAAGCATGACCCTAAGAAATTATACACTTTTTCGCAGAACGTACATATGTCTACCAATGAGGGACAAAGCTGGGAATTAAAGAGTGGTGATTTGACTAGAAATGACCCAGATAAATTGGTAAGTAGCGGAGGACCCATTACCCAAGATAATACGGGAGTTGAATATTACTGTACCATTTTTGCTGCGAATGAAAGTCCGCTTAAAGAAGGTTTGATGTGGGTAGGTAGTGATGATGGGTTGATTCATGTGACGAAAGATGGGGGTCAAAATTGGGAAAACGTAACCCCAACCAATATGCCAGAATGGAATATGATTAATAGCATTGAACCTTCAGCGTTTGATGAGGGTACCTGCTATGTGGCAGCAACAAAGTATAAATTGGGTGATTTTGCACCTTATTTATATAAAACCACCGATTACGGTAAAACATGGACCAAAATCACCAACGGTATAGAAAGCGAGCATTTTACACGTGTCGTCCGCGAAGACCCGAAACAAAGGGGCTTATTATATGCTGGAACGGAAACAGGAATGTATATTTCGTTTAACGATGGTGCTAACTGGGAAAAATTTCAGTTGAACCTTCCTATCGTGCCCATCACAGATTTAGCGATTAAGGATAATAATTTAATTGTGGCCACACAAGGTCGTAGTCTTTGGCTTATTGATGACCTTACGGTAATACATCAAACTAAAGCTGCAGATGCATCGGCAGCCATGAAGTTATTTGCACCCAAGGATAGCTATCGTACTGGGGGTAGAGCGGCAAGTAAGCCAAGCCTTACTGCTGGACAAAATCATCCGAATGGGGTAGTCACCCACTTCTATGTAAAAGAGATGAATGAAAAAGATAGTATTAGCCTAACCTACACCTCAATGGCAGGAGATACTTTGGCCAATTTCAGCACCTTCGCCAAAGAAAAGGACAAGAAATTGAAGCTGGAAAAAGGGGGTAATACACACGTTTGGAATACCCGTGGTGTAGGTGCTGACAAGTTACCGGGAATGATTTTTTGGGCTGCTGGTTTTAACGGAGCGAAAGCGGTGCCAGGAAGTTATAAAGTGCATTTGAACCAGAACGGAACAACACAAAGCCAAAGCTTTAATATTCTACCAGATCCAAGAGCTGAGGTTTCTGTAGCTGATATGCAAAAGCAATTTGATTTTATTACCAGTGTCAATGAGACGGTCAACAAAGCCCATGAGTCCATTAAAAAGATTCGCGCTATCAATGAAAAATTGGATGCTTTTAGCAAACAGTATAAAGACAATGAAGCAACAAAAACATTGGTTGAAAAAGCCAAAACGATGAAGGAAGGCTTTGGTGAGATTGAAAAAGCGTTGTACCAAACGAAGAATAGAAGTGGTCAAGACCCGCTGAACTTCCCAATTCGGCTGACCAATAAGCTAGCACACCTGAACAGACTTGTTAGTATTGGTGATTTTCCGCCAACAGATCAAGATGTAGCTGTAAAAAATGAAATGACTGCTAAAATCAATGCGCAATTAACTGCTTTTGACGCTATGGCCGATAAAGAAATGAAGGAATTCAATGCAGAGTTCAATGCACTTAACTTAGCGTATTTGAGTGTGGAGGAATAATTTGATTTAAATTTCTGTCACTTCGAGCGGAGTCGAGAAGCATGTCCTAAATTAAAAAAGCTGTATCTCGACTCCGCTCGATATGACAGCTTTTTTGATAGGCGCAATAAGAATGAAATTTTATTTTGTTTACATGGTCGAGTGTTCAGATACCTCAATTTATATTGGGTTGACAAACAATTTAAATCGACGTTTACAAGAACATAATTTTGGTAATAATGATAATTCATATACTTCAAAACGAAGACCTGTAAAACTCATTTTTCATCAAGAATTCATGCAATTTTCTCAAGCTGAGTTATTTGAAAAGAAGATTAAAAAATGGAGTAGAGCCAAGAAACTAGCATTAGCTAAAGGAGATTTTGATCTCTTGCCTATTTTAGCTGTGTGTAAAAATGAATCTCATTACAAAAATAAAGAATACTAGTTTCTATATAAGTATCGAGCTTGGTCAAGATACAGACTAATGTCTTAGCTTTACCTCCTATTTCATTAAAATGACAGACCCAACATCGTTTTACACCACACAGATCAGTCGGTTTGAGCAAGAATTAAGTCAGCTCAAAATTAAATTGAATACCTCAAGTACGATTAGGCTGATCACCTTTTTGGCCTTGGTGGCGCTGATATATTTTTTTTGGGGACAATTCAAGATTTTAGGTGCCGTAGTCTTGGTAGCTATAGCGGTCTTTGTGGTACTATTGGTGCGTCACAATAAAATCAAATATCAAAAGGATGTTACGGAAGCTTTGTTGCAGCGAAACAAAACGGAATTAAGGGTTTTAAAGCGCGATTTTCACCATTTGCCCGACGGTTCAGAATTTATGGTGGGCCATCATTTCTTTAGTCAAGATATGGATCTTTTTGGCAGGGGTTCTTTTTTTCAATACCTAAACCGAACAGCGCTTCAAAGTGGTACGGAAAAATTGGTTGAACTCATGCTTTCCAATGATATTCAGCAGATAGCACAAAAGCAAACAGCGATTAAAGAACTGGCTGACTTGCAAAGCTGGACGCAGCGGTTTGGTGCAATTGCCACTTTGGTAAAAACCGAGGTTAGTGCGGAGCATGTGGTGCAATGGCTCAAAGAATACAAGCCTTTTGTGCCCAAAAAAATCAAGCTTTTTAGTGGACTATTTTCCTTTATCTCGATTTTAGCTTGGACCGGTTATTTCTTAGATTTTTTATCGGGGTATGCCGTCCTTTTATGGTTTTTAATAGGATTGGGAATTACCGGTAATTATGTAAAAAGAGTTGGGACATTAGCAGGGCAAACCACAAAAGTGCAGAGCACGTTTCGGCAATATGCGCAATTGATTGGTTTGTTGGAAAAACAGCAATTTTCAAGTGCTATCTTAAAGAAAAAAAGGGAAACCATTATTAACAAAGCCGAAACCAGCTCTAAAGCGGTTCATAAATTCTCGAAATTATTGGATGCCCTTGACCAGCGAAATAACATTTTTATAAGTATTGTGACCAACGGTTTTCTATTACGTGACCTCTACGTTTGCAGCACTATTGAAAACTGGATTGAAACCTATCGAGAATCGGTACAAATGTGGTTTGAAACAATTGCCTTTTTTGATGCTTATAACAGTTTAGGGAATTATGCTTTTAACCATCCTGCACAGACGTATCCCACAATTAGTCAAGACACCGCCATTACAATGAGTTCTAAAGGTGCTGTACATCCGCTTTTGAATCCTGATTTAGCAATAGCCAATGATTTCAAAATTTTGAAAGACGAATTTTTTGTGATTACAGGGGCAAATATGGCCGGTAAAAGTACTTTTTTACGCACGGTCGGTCTGCAAATAGTCATGGCCAATATGGGGCTTCCGCTTTCTGCGGTCAAAACGGACTATTCGCCTATCAAATTAATCACCAGTATGCGGACTACAGATAGCTTGACCGATGATGAGAGTTACTTTTTTAGTGAACTAAAGCGTCTTAAAATGATTATTGATACCATTGAAAAAGAGTCACATTTTATCATTTTAGATGAAATTTTAAAGGGTACCAATAGCACCGATAAAGCAGTGGGATCTAAAAAATTCATTGAGAAGCTGGTTGGTTTAAAAGCCTCGGGTATTATTGCCACACATGACTTAAGTTTATGTACTGCCGCAGATAGTTTAAATGAAGTTAAAAATTACTACTTTGATGCTCAAATAAAGGAAGGAGAACTCTTTTTTGATTATAAGTTCAAAGAAGGTATTTGCCAGAATATGAATGCCAGCTTTTTGCTGAAAAAAATGGGTATTGTTTGAAAGATGCCGTTATTAAATTAAAAATCAACCAAATGAAAAAATTAGTTTTAATTACTTTCTTTTTAGCTTTTTCGACCGCTTTTGCGCAAACTGCTGAAGAGTATTTTCAACCTGTAAAATATAGAAACATCGGTCCTTTTCGTGGTGGGCGTTCTGTCTGTGCCACGGGGGTAGTTGGTGACCCAATGACCTACTATATGGGAACAACAGGTGGGGGTGTTTGGAAAACTACTGACGCAGGTCAACATTGGAACAATAGCTCTGACGGCTTTTTTGAAATGGGATCTGTGGGTGCGGTAGCAGTGTCTAAATCGAATACTAATATTGTTTATGTAGGTATGGGAGAACATGCCCCTAGAGGTGTAATGACTTCTTATGGCGATGGAGTTTATAAATCCATTGATGCTGGTAAGACTTGGAAACATATCGGTCTAAAAGAAACGCAACATATTTCACGAATTGTAGTACATCCTACAAATCCGGATATCCTTTTGGTGGCGGCACAAGGTGCTTTACACGGTCCGAATAAAGAACGAGGAATTTTCAAATCTAACGATGGGGGTAAAACCTGGAAAAATGTTCTTTTCGTGAATGATTTAACAGGCTGTTCTGAACTTTCTATGGATGCCAATGTGCCTGAAGTCTTGTATGCTACGATGTGGGAGCATCAGCGTAAACCTGAAATCGTCATTAGTGGCGGTGAAGGCAGTGGGGTTTATAAATCAGTTGATGGTGGGGATACTTGGAAAAAAATTGAGAAAGGCCTTCCGAAGGAAAAAGGGAAAATGGCTATTTCAGTAAGTCCAGCGAACTCAAATAAGGTTTTTGCACTAGTTGAAAGCGATTCCAATGCGGATAAGGGCGGACTTTTTGTCTCTAATAATGCTGGTGAAAGTTGGAGTATGGTCAGTGGAGATAACCGTTTAACCCAGCGTGCTTGGTATTATACAGAAGTATTTACCGACCCTAATAATGAGAATGTAGTGTATGTGTTGAGTGCACCGGCATTACGATCTATAGATGGTGGAAAAACATGGAAGGTAATGAATAGGACCCATGGCGATTATCATGATTTATGGATTAATCCCGATGATTCCAATAATATGGTTTTGGCCGATGATGGCGGTGCTGCGGTAACTTTTAATTTTGCGGAAACCTGGTCCTCGTTGGACATTATGCCTACGGCACAATTTTACCGAATCAACGCTGACAATCTATTTCCCTACAATATTTATGGTGGACAACAAGATAATACATCTGTAAAAATTGCAAGCCTTGCTTTAGGCAGAGGTAATATCAGCAGAGAAGACTGGACCTATTCCGCTGGTGGGGAAAGTGCTTTTTTAGCTTTTGATCCTGACAATCCCAGGTATGTGATGGGGGGAAGTTATTTAGGAACCATCAATTTGCTGGATACCTATTCAAAGGCCTCGACAAAAGTTATGGCGGCACCCATACAATATTTGGGACGCGAAGCAAGGGATATGAAGTACCTCTACAATTGGAACGCTCCAATTATCTGGTCCAAACATGAACCAGGGACTTTCTATCATTGTGCACAATTGGTATTACGTACACGAGATATGGGTATGACTTGGGAAGAAGTATCGCCAGATTTAACTAGAAATCAAGACGAAAAGCAAGGTAATGGCGGTGGCCCATACACGAATGAAGCTGTTGGTGCCGAGAACTATGGCACCATTGCTTATATGATAGAATCTACACATGAAAAAAGAGTGTTTTATACGGGTAGTGATGATGGTTTGGTACATATTACCAAAAATGGAGGGGACACTTGGCAAAATATTACGCCTAAAGGCTTACAAGAATGTTTGGT
>CAYGUO010000161.1:0-7023 GCA_964353095.1 uncultured Flavobacteriaceae bacterium
CCATAACACCGCCTTCTTCATTCGAAAAAATGATAATTTCCAATGGATGTTCGGTTGTGATTGCATTTTCGTTTAATAGCTCCAATACTTCAAGGGAAGCCATGGAACCAACACAGCCATCATAATTGCCACCGTTTGGCACACGGTCAATATGTGAACCAAAAGAAATCGGTTTTTTTGTGTTGTTGGCACCATTTCTTTTTCCGATAATATTACCTGCAAAATCAATATGGACTGCTAAACCTAGGTCTTTAAGGCTTTCAATAAGCCAATTTCTAGCAGCGATATCTGCATCGCTAAATGCCACACGTTCGGTTTCCCCATTTTCTTGAAGCCCAAATTTGGCCAGGTCAAAAATCCGCTGTTCTAAACGGTCTTGGTCAACCTTTAGCGATGCTTGCTGTGCCGCCATTTGGAGCACTAAAAAAAGGGCAGCGGTAAAGCTGATAAAAACTTTCATTTGGTTGGAGTTATAAGTCAAATGAAAGATAGTAAAATCTTAAATAAAAGCGGGGATGACCTTACTCTGAAATCTTGAATTTTACGTTTACGGTAGATTCGACCCGAATTTGTTCAAAACCAATATCAAGGGGTTCTGGTGCAGCATCCATGACTGCCATCGTCTTCATTTGCATTCTGGGTTGATTGTTTCTTGGGTAATAGGGTTGTGAATTATCAACGATATGAATGGCCATACCCACTTTTTGCCCAAGAGGTTTGGTCAAGGCATCTGCTTTGAGTTTTGCTTTTTTGACGGCTCTTGTTTTTAGTTCCAGTTCCAGTTCATCCATTTTGGAATACTCCGTTTTTTCCAAATAAGTGTTGGCAATGTCTAAATCTTCAAGTGCAGCCATTACTTTTCCAGCGGTTAATCCGTCATAGACCAATAAAGAATATTGCTTGCTTTTTAAAACTTCTTTAGAGCGTAGAAAGTACTTTTTGTAATTGCTGGCCAAGTCTTTGATCATCAATTGTTTTTCAATATTAATGCCTAAGTTTTTTAAGCCTTTGGCCATTTTGTTCTCTTGTTCTTCAACAGAGCTTCGGCCCTTGGAGTCTTTTTCTTGAATGGTAATACTCAAATATATTTTATCCGGATTTACCAAAGTATCCACTTTAGCGGAGGTTTCTAGGTAAGGGATATCCAAAAAGTTTTTTGATTGTGACATTGTAGTAGTAATGGTTAATAGTAGTGCTAATGTAAATAGATGTTTCATTGTATTTGTTTTGATATTTTGAGCGCTTACCTAGTGCTACTATAGGTTAGCCTTTAAAGTTTATTTTCTTATGCGACCCATCACAATAGGGTTTGTTTTCTGAAGCACCGCAACGACAAAATGCTGTAGAGCGTTTTTTAGATTCCCAAGTACCGTCTGCTAAAGCAACTGTTAAGTCGCCGCTTATTAAGAGGGGTCCGTCTTTGACTACTGTGCATTCAGTTTGTATATCATTTAGTGGTTCCGCCTCACCTTCCATTCGATAGGTTAAGGCACCGGAAGGACATTTCTTAATTTGTGATTTTAATTCGTCAATAGTCCCATTTTCGGGTTTTATCCAAGGTTTTCCATTAGGGTCATACACCTCTGGTAGTGTTTTAACACAAATCTCAGAATGAATACATTTTTTAGGTTTCCAAATGACGGTAAAATCTCCTTTCGTATATTCTTTTATAATTTCTTTTTCCATGTTAAGCGATGTTTATTCCTTTTAAGACCAGTGTTTTCCATTCCGGATGGCGTTTAATATACATGGCCACAAACGGACACATGGGTACGAGGGTCAATTCTTTTACTTTAATGTCTTCCAGTACTTGTTTGACCAGTTCGGTGGCGATTCCTTTTCCCTCCAATTCCCTCGGAACTTCGGTATGGGTCAAATAAATTTTGTCTTGTGCTTTTATATATTCAATTCTGGTAACCTGTCCTTCTACATGAAACTCATATTGTTTTTTAGCGGCATTGTCAATTAAAGTGTAGCCCATTATGGTAGTCTTTCTTTACAGTTGAAGGTAAGAAATATTTGGTCTTAATTCACGCCCATGATTTTTAGCGGGAGTTCATCAACCCAGTCCATGTGACCTAAATCTTCCGAGAGAATGTCCGCAATGGATCGATTGTGTCTTTTCGCAGCTGACCTATCAAGAATGGTACAACCGTTATTTTTAAAACTGACGGCATATTTTTTGGTAAATAGGGACATTTTCTTGGTCGTGATATCAGCAATGCCATGGTAAATAAAGTAGTCTTGATAGGTCAAGAGCGTTGTATTTGAACTGTTGGGCACAGCAATGGGTTCATCAAAACAATTGGGTTGAAAAAAAAGGGATGTTAAGAGGATGATGTAATATAATTTCATGGAATGGTTTAGTGTTTGAACTCTTCGGCATAAAGAATATTTCAAAAATCATACCGTTTATCGAAAACAACTAAAAGACTATAAGAATCATATAATCAGTTATTTAAAAAGAATGTAAACGACTACAAACGTTTGCAAACGAAAATAAACACTTCCTAACCGAATCTTTTTTGAAGGTGCCAGTATGTTTGCCTCGTCGAATCATGGTGGTTCGATAGTATTAACTGTTAATCCATAAAAATTAGAAAGATGAACGCATTAAAAAACAAAGTACAGTTGATTGGTAACCTAGGGCAAGACCCAGAAATCGTAACCATGGACAATGGGAACAAATTGGCAAAGTTTTCAATTGCCACAAGTGAAAATTATAAAAATGCCCAAGGCGAAAAAGTAGAAGATGTGCAATGGCATAATGTAGTGGCCTGGGGCAAAACGGCTGAAATTGTAGAAAACTATTTGACCAAAGGAAAACAAGTAGCTGTTGAGGGGAAACTGATGCACCGTTCTTATGAAACCAAAGAAGGGGAGAAGCGGTACATCACAGAGGTTCGCTGTAATGAGTTATTGATGTTAGGGAAATAGCAATAGCATGTCCTTCGACCCGACCTATAGGCAGGGTCGAAGGACTTTTTCATATACCGCCTTCACGAGGAGGTACGACGAAGTGAACTTTCAGTTTGGAACTCGATTCAACAGTTTGCCGTACTGTGCTCGCAAAGACGTCTTCGCGAGCAAGTAGGACGAAGTGAACTTTCAGTTTGGAACTCGATTCAACAGTTTGCCATGCTACGCTCGCTAAGACCTTATAACTTCATATTTTTACACCAATGATAACAACTACTGAAACTACGCTTCTTCCGCTACTAAAAACCCATTTTGGCTACGACTCCTTTAAATCCAATCAATTAGCCGTAATAGAAGATGTTTTGGCAAAAAAAGATGTGTTGGCCATCATGCCGACCGGTGGGGGAAAATCACTTTGTTTTCAGTTAGCTGCCTTAGCCTTAGAAGGTACCGCTATTGTAATTTCACCCTTGATCGCTTTAATGAAAGATCAGGTGGATGTGTTGCAGGCCAACGGAATTGCTGCTGCATATTACAATAGTTCACAATCTCAAGAAACCCAACAGGCTATTTTTCAAAAGTTAAAACAAGGGGAGTTAAAACTGTTTTATGTAGCCCCTGAAAGTTTGGGTTTTGTGAATAGTTTGTTTGAAGAACTTACGATTAGCCTTTTTGCAATAGATGAAGCACATTGTATCTCGTCTTGGGGACATGATTTTAGACCTGCGTACACCCAATTGGGGCGTTTGAAGGATGCATTTCCCAAGATTCCTATTATGGCCTTGACGGCTACAGCAGATAAAACAACCCAAGAAGATATTGTGGAACAGCTACATATTCCGCATGCAGAACAGCATTTGGCATCGTTTAACCGTCCGAATTTATTTTTGGATGTGAAACCTGCCCAAGACCGTATCAAACATATTCTTGAGTTCTTAGAGGAACGGCCCAATGAAAGCGGTATCATCTATTGTCTAAGCAGAAAAAGTACAGAGGCTATTGCTGAAAAATTGGTAGCGGCTGGTTTTAAAGCACAGGCCTATCACGCTGGTATGGCATCAGAACAGCGAGGTAAAGCCCAAGAAGATTTTATTACGGATAATGTCCCTATCGTAGTGGCTACGATTGCCTTTGGCATGGGTATCGACAAAAGTAATGTGCGATGGGTCATTCATTATAATCTTCCAAAAAATATAGAAGGATATTATCAGGAAATTGGGCGTGGTGGTAGAGATGGACTACCAGCCCACGCGTTACTTTTTTACAGTTTTGGTGATGTGGCACAATTACGCAGGTTTATTTCTCAAAGTGAAAATGCAATGGTAGAATATGCCAAATTAGAACGGATGCAGCAATTTGCCGAAGCCTTAAGCTGTCGCAGGATTGCCTTGCTCAATTATTTTGGAGAACATGTTACCGAGGGTTGTGGTAATTGTGACATTTGCAAACGCCCACCTGCATATTTTGATGCTACGATATTAGCACAGAAAATTTGTTCTGTGGTGGCTCGATTGCGCGAAAAGGAACCTATGGGTATGGTGATTGACGTGCTTAGGGGCGCGCAAAACGCCCAGGTTTTAGAAAGAGGGTATGAACAAATAAAAACGTATGGTGCCGTCAAAGATATTTCTTGGCAAGATTTACAACAGTATGTCATTCAATTACTTAATCAGGGCGTTCTGGCTATAAATTTTAAGGAAGGTGCAAGATTGGGCTTAACGCCATTGGCTAAGGAAGTCTTGTTTTCAAAGAAAGAAATTCAGTTGGCCGTCTTACAAAAAGAAGCGGATAAGCCTAAACGCGAAGTAAGGTCTCGAACTAAAAAATCAGGATTGTTTGAAAAACTGCGCTTACTGCGTCATCAAATTGCAACTGCTGAAGGAGTGCCCGCTTATGTTGTTTTTGGCGATGCCAGTTTAAAGGATATGGAATTGAAACTCCCTAAGAATGAAACTGAGTTTATGGCGATTTCAGGAGTAGGGCAAGCAAAGCTTGAAAAATATGCTGAAGTATTTTTAAAAGAAATAGCAGAACACGGCCAATCTAAGAAAACAAAAGTCCCTACCTATTTAAAATCATTTCAACTGTTTAAGGACGGATTGTCCATTGAAGAGATTGCACTCCAAAGAGACCTTTCTGAGAACACCGTTTACGGTCACTTGGTAAAAGCGAATGCAGCGGGGAAGAATATTGATTTACATCAATTTTTAACTGGTAAAGAACTGGATGAAATAGCGGATGCTAAAGAAGATTTGCCAAATGCCGAAGGTTTAAAGGCCTTTTTCGAATATTTTGAAGAACAAATGCCCTATTGGAAAATTAAAATAGGCTTGTATCTTTTGGATGACTAATGTTTTGCAAACACGTCTTCACGAGGGAGGTTCAACAAAGTGAACTGTTACTTTGGAACACGCATTTAACCGTTTGCTGCGCAATGCCCGCAAATACGATTTCATGAAAAGTGTAAGATTTTGAAATTGGTGTCCACAAACGTAATGTCCATCTGAGTATGGCCCAAGACCTTTATTTAACGATAAAATTGACTACTTCGCCCTATTTCTTTTACGGTTTGATATATTAACAATAAATTAAAGTAAAATAGGTAACATTTAACAACTACAGTCGTCATTCGTTACGTAATTACTATAATGAAAAAGTATTTTTTACATATCTGTTTAATTGCAATCGCAGTTCCTTTTATGGGAATGGCGCAGCAGGATATTGAAAAGAATACACTGAAGTTTTATACCGACTTAGCAGAACGTGATGCAAGCAATGAACAAGGTATGGTTTTGGTAAATGAAGAAGATCATCAGGATTTTTGGAAAGATCAAAATGATTTTGAAATGCACTTGCGAAATCAAAATTTAGAAGGGTACACTATCTATTTAAAAAGGAAAGGTAATTCCTATCGTATGCATGAAATTAGCTGCAATGATTCTTGTAATCATTCTGAAGAATACTATAACAAGGCTAGTTTTTATAAATCACACAGTCAATTGAAAACGGATATTGCCTACGTTTTAAAAACAAAAAAGCCTCGAGTCAAAGACTGAGGCTATATGTTAAGCTACTTTTTTCAATAAATCGTAACACGGACACCGATTACAACGCTTGTTTTCTCCTTTTTTAAACTTCTTACAACATTTGGTCTTGCAGCCTTTAGGAACGAATTCCTTTAACTTTGATACCTTCTTTTTTTTAGTGTCCTTTTTATTTTTGCCCATGACAACAAGTGTATGTAACAAAAATATACTATTCTTAATTAATCTAAATAAGATTAACTGTTAAAATTATTCCCCCATCATTTCAGAAGCGGCACTTTCAACAGTGAGCTGTTGAATGTCACGATCAAAGAGGTAAAGACCTCCTTTATCATCGCCGATGAGGTTTATTTTGTCCAATACGGTTCTTGCCAAAGCTTCCTCTTCTAATTGCTCCGCTACATACCACTGTAAAAAGTTATGTGTTGCATAATCTTTTTCTTCCAAGGTTACGTGAACTAACTCGTTGATACTTTCGGATACAAAAACTTCATGATCGTAAAGTTTTTGAAGCATTTGCTTTAAGGTTCCAAATTCTATCTCAGGTTCTTTTAAATCTGAAACTTTTGCGTGCCCTCCACGTTCATTTACGTACTTTACTAATTTTAACATGTGCATACGCTCTTCGTGCGAATGACCGTACATAAAACCAGCTACACCCTCTAAGCCTTTAACTTCTGCCCAAGAGGCCATAGAAAGATAGGTTTGAGACGATTCTGCTTCTATACGTATTTGCTCATTGAGCGCTTTTTCTAATTTCTTTGATAACATAACTTTTATTTTTTTCAAAGTTACAAATTCTAAAAGCCCTATAAAATAGCACGATAGGGCTTAGTCGAAATTTGAATAGATTATAAATAAGTTGGTTAGTCTCGTAGACCACCTTCGCGAGTTGGTGTGCGAGGTTCCGGCCAAGTCCGTTGTGTTCCAGTTCTTGTATTTAAGGGTAAAATCGATTTTTCACGGGATGTTTTTTCGGGGGCTTCACTAGCCATATAAGCCAATATAGCAGTTAAAATAGCGTTGCTGCGTACATCATCAAAAACAATTTTATCATAGG
>CAYGUO010000162.1:0-6847 GCA_964353095.1 uncultured Flavobacteriaceae bacterium
ACAAAGAAGAAGCTGCTTATTACCTAAATGATTTAGAACAATTGATAGGTGAAAACGATGTCCTTTTTTATCCAGGAAGTTATCGCAGGCCTTACCAGATTGAAGAAACGGACAATGCCAATGTTCTCCTTCGGGCAGAGGTGCTTAATCGCATCAATTCGCGCAAGAAACCTGCGGTTATTGTGACCTATCCGGATGCGTTGTTTGAAAAAGTGGTCACCCGTAAAGAACTGGATAAGAACACCCTTAAGATAAAACTGGAAGACACCTTATCCCTAGATTTTTTAAATGAGGTCCTGTTTGAATACCAATTTAAAAGGGTAGATTTTGTTACCGAACCTGGCGAGTTTTCAGTACGTGGTGGTATTGTAGATGTGTTCTCTTTTTCACATGATCAACCGTATAGAATTGAGTTTTTTGGTGACGAGGTTGAAAGCATTCGAACCTTTGATGTAGAAACACAACTATCCACAGAAAAAGTCAAAAAAATTGCTATTATTCCCAACGTTGCAAACAAATTGGTGCATGAAACACGAGAGAGTTTCTTAAAATATATTTCGCCCAACACAGTGATTTTCAGTAAAAATCTGGAATTGGTCTTTGATCGAATAGACAGTAATTTCGAAAAAGCTAAAGAGAATTTTGATAAGCTCAGTGAAGATATCAAACATGACCAACCATCAGCGCTATTTTTAAACTCAAGGTTTTTTAAAGAGCAACTTCAAGACTTTTGTTTGGTAGAAATTGGAGCAACGACAGCGCACAGCAATCAAAACAGCCGCGCTACGTCGCTTGAGGTGACGTTCAATACCAAACCACAGCCATCATTCAATAAAAAGTTTGATTTATTGATTGAAAACCTGAATGAAAATCATACTGCTGGTTTTAGCAACTTTATTTTCTGTTCCACCGAACAGCAGGCGAAGCGTTTTCATGATATTTTTGATGATGTTGCTAAAGAAGTCCACTACAAAACAATCGTTTTCCCACTATATCAAGGCTTTATTGCTACTGATTTAAAACTAATTTGCTATACGGATCATCAAATCTTTGAACGTTATCATAAGTTTCACCTTAAAAATGGTTATGCCAAAAAGCAAGCCATTACCCTAAAGGAACTTAATAAACTGGATATTGGCGATTATGTAACCCATATTGATCATGGTATTGGCAAGTTTGGTGGACTCCAAAAAATAGATGTTGAAGGCAAAAAGCAAGAGGCCATTAAACTGATGTATGGGGAACGCGATATTCTCTATGTGAGTATTCATTCACTTCACAAAATTTCTAAGTTCAATGGCAAGGACGGGGCACCTCCTAAAATTTATAAACTAGGTTCTGGTGCATGGAAAAAGGTCAAAGACAAAACTAAAAGTAGGGTCAAGAAAATTGCTTTTGACCTGATTAAAATTTATGCGAAACGAAGGCTTGAAAAAGGATTTCAATACGCTCCAGATAGTTATTTACAACATGAACTAGAGGCCTCTTTCATTTACGAAGACACCCCTGACCAAGGCACATCTACAGCAGATGTCAAAAGAGATATGGAAAGTGAACGCCCCATGGACCGCTTAATATGTGGTGATGTAGGCTTTGGAAAAACAGAAGTTGCCGTTCGTGCTGCTTTTAAAGCTGTGGACAATGGCAAACAGGTAGCGATTTTAGTACCCACAACAATTCTAGCGTTTCAGCACCATCGCACCTTTACGGAACGCCTAAAAGATATGCCTGTTACGGTAGATTACCTCAACCGTTTCAGAACTGCAAAAGAGAAACGAGAAACCTTGGAACGTTTGGCCGAAGGAAAAGTTGATATTATCATTGGCACCCACCAATTGGTCAATAAAAATGTTAAATTCAAAGACCTAGGATTACTTATTGTGGATGAAGAACAAAAATTTGGGGTTGCGGTAAAAGATAAATTAAAGTCCATAAAAGAGAATGTTGATGTATTGACCTTAACGGCAACTCCCATTCCCAGAACCTTGCAATTTAGTTTAATGGCTGCCCGTGATCTTTCGGTAATCAATACGCCACCACCTAACCGCTACCCTATTGAAAGTCGTGTGATTCGCTTTAATGAAGAAGTGATTCGTGATGCGGTGTCGTATGAGATTCAACGTGGCGGACAGGTATTTTTTATCCATAACCGCATAGAGAATATTAAAGAAGTGGCTGGCATGCTACAGCGTTTGGTACCGGATGCAAAAGTGGGCATTGGTCATGGCCAGATGGAGGGTAAAAAACTAGAGACCCTAATGCTCGCCTTTATGAACGGGGAGTTTGATGTGCTGGTCTCTACCACCATAGTAGAAAGCGGATTGGATGTCACAAATGCCAATACTATTTTCATACACAACGCCAATAATTTTGGACTTAGCGATTTGCACCAAATGCGCGGGCGTGTAGGACGAAGCAACAAAAAAGCCTTCTGTTATTTTATTACGCCACCTTATGAGGTGATGACCACCGATGCCCGAAAACGTATTGAAGCTTTAGAACAATTTACCGAGTTGGGCAGCGGTTTTAACATTGCCATGAAGGATTTGGAAATTCGTGGTGCCGGAGATTTATTGGGTGGTGAGCAAAGTGGTTTCATCAACGAAATAGGTTTTGAAACCTACCAAAAAATATTGGCCGAAGCCATTGAAGAACTTAAAGAGAATGAGTTCAAAGACTTATATGAAGAGGTTGAAGGTGCCAAACCAAAGGTATTTGTAAAAGAGACACAGTTAGATACAGATTTTGAGCTGCTTTTTCCCGATGATTACATCAATAATATTACGGAACGCCTCAACCTGTACACCCAACTCAACGCTGTAGAAGACGAGGCTGGTTTAGAAAAATTTGAAGCTGAACTCGTAGATCGTTTTGGCGAATTGCCCACACCCGCAGTAGACCTCTTTAACTCCGTTCGTATCAAATGGGCCGCCAATAGCATTGGACTGGAAAAAGTAATCCTAAAGAAGAATAAATTTATTGGCTACTTTTTGGCAGACCAGCAATCGCCTTTTTACCAAACCGCAGCCTTTACAAAGGTTTTACAATACGTGCAAAGCCACCCGCAACAATGCCAACTTAAAGAAAAACAGACCCGTAATGGATTACGGTTGTTGTTGGTTTTTGATAAGATTACTAGCGTGGAGAAAGCTTTGGCGGTTTTGGAGCCACTACAGCATAAAAAAGAATAGACTTTAATAAGAAATGAGTAATTAGTTTCGACCTAATCCAAACCTTATCATATATTCTTTTTTAGATATTACTTCTGCCATTACTTTACGATCAAGATATACAGATTTAAGGTTGTAACTAGGATGGTAAGGGTTAGAAAAGGAGCTCACTTAAATGGACTCAACGTCAGTTCGAGTAGCGCCCTGCAAGTGGCGTTGTATCGAGAACCCTCAGGAACGCAAAAGCTTCTCGATACATTTTCAATTCTGTTGTCACTCCATTGAAAACACTCGAAATGACATCAGGTTTTTGATTTTTTATTTGGATTCCCTAAGAAAAATATTGAGTTAACCACTAAGTTATTGCTCCCCCGCAACTTCCGGATTACAATTAAGGCTTCACATACCCATACTTCCCTAAATGCTCGGGCTTATAATAATTGTAGAGTCCTGATAAGGCAACGGCATCCAAATCTTCCAACACCACATCACCGTCTTCTAAAATGGCCGTTTCTGGCAGAATCAAATGTTCCACCTTACCAATGACCAATCGCGTATCGTTACATTTGATCAACTGTTCTTCTTGAAAAGACAGACCTATTTTAATATGGCTCTCAGCGACAAAAGGTGCGTGAAAATCGTTTTGATAAAATTCGGTCAATCCCACAGCTTCAAACTCCGAAATAGCTCGATCATATTTAGCAGAGGTTTGATGCGCCTTTTGATGAATTGCCGTGGTGATTTGATTGATGGTATAAAAACCTGTCTCCTTTATGTTTTCATAGGTATGCCGTTCTACCGTGGTCGGGCGCAAAACAAAACCTAAATAAGGAGGATTAGCACCAATATGCATCACACTGTTAAAAACGGCTAAATTGGTCTGACCCGATTTCGATTTTGTGCCGATTAAGTTCGCAGCTTTGAACCCCGATACTTTATTAATCAAGTTAGCACGGTATCTGCTTGGTAATTGCATGATTTCATCAAAAGTGAAGGTCTTCGTCATTATTGAAATTTTAACTGTTTTAGTGAACCGAAAATATTAACTAAAAAAGGCTTTATCACAATTATTGGCTAACTTTAACAATGGTTAGGTTACAACGCGCATTGGATAAACTGAACGAGCTTTTCCTTTCAGAAAAATCAAAAAAAAAGATTGAGCACGTTATCCTGATTCTTGCGATCATCAGCTTTATTGTACATCTGCTTTTCATCTATTTTGCTGAGTTTTTACCCTTTTTAAATCCTGATAGTCCTTTGCTGGGTAGCCCTATAGCAGCGGTCTATACCCCTTTCTCATTTATTCTTATCTACGAGGTCTATCTTTTAGTATATTATTTACCCCGTTCCATAACCACCTACGTTAGCAAACAGTACGAAATTATTAGTTTAATCATCATACGACGCTTATTTAAAGATCTGGCAAACCTAAAACTGAGCACTGATTGGTTTAGTATTAAAGATGATTTGCAATTCACTTATGATATTTTGGCATCTCTCATGCTTTTTTATCTTTTGTTTTGGTTTTACAGATTAAACAAAAACCGAAAAATTCTTAATACAGAAGGATCTGCCTTAAGCAATGCCATGGATAAATTCGTGAACTTTAAAAAACTGACTGCTGTTGTTTTAGTGCCACTTTTACTTGGCCTTGCCTTGTTCACTTTTAGCAAATGGGGCTATTTGGAATTTGCAGATAGTGACGGAAGCCTTAAAGAACTCAAGAACATTAACAGCGTTTTTTTTGATGAATTCTTCACCATTCTTATCGTGGTAGATGTACTGTTGCTCTTGGTTTCTTTCTTCTATACCGATAAATACCATAAGGTTATTAGAAACTCTGGCTTTGTCATATCCACCATTTTAATAAGGGTTTCTTTCTCAGTTGATGGACTGGTCAATACGGTTTTGATTGTTTTTGCCGTACTATTTGGTTTGATTATTCTTGCGATTCACAATCAGTTTGAACGCCATTTGGAAACATGACAGCCAACCTGAAGTATCAATAATGTTAATAGACCGCATCTAAAATTTGGATTAGTCCATCTTTACTACTCAAATTGGGATTTTCCTTCTTAATCAAGGCTTTGACTTTTGCACCATTCTTTTTAGAAAATACCTGAGCTAGCTTATTTCCTTTGCTGGGCAAATAGGTTAACACTTCATCAATTCCTTTTTTAGTACCTACATAAAAATGCGGTCTTGCCTTTTCAAAACGGGCTGGTTTGGCCGCTTTATAGCCTTCTGCTTTGGCCTTTTTAAAATATTTAATCCGTTCTTGTAAGTATAAGGTATACCCTTCACCTTCATGAAGCACTTGAAAGAAAGAATTACCAACTTTTCCTTTTTGACCTCGGTATTGGGTCGTAATAAATTTACGATCACTACCATCTAACAAGTGTATTCTAAAAGGTTCTTTTTGCGAAAGCTCTATGGCTTTATTTGCTTCAACAGATACCTCAACCTTGCCTTCATAAGCATTAAAGCGCACTAAGTTGGTCTTTTCTTTATCGTTAATACGTGCTGGGGTAAATTTTGCATCTAGATAGGGAGAGCCATCTTGTACGCCATAGGTCTGCATGTACATATTTGGTGTAAAAAAGACCTGATTAGACTCGTCACGCAATGAATTTTGAGCGCATACATTTTGAAAAAATAAAATGCTACAAGTAATAAATAAAACGCTTTTGGAATGCAGATGACTAGTGGTTTTCATAAGTTCAGTTTTACCTCCTAGTAACCAAAAATAAAACCAAAATCAAAGCCTATTCGAACCTTAACAAGAGCTTAACTTTCTGAGTAACAACTCGTCAATTGATGTCAACGAATTGCCTATTCCTGTACGATTATAATTGCGCTTTGACCATGATAGCAATTTTATAGAGCACTAAAACTTCTAGAATCACAGCAGGAAAAAAGAGGAACAATGCTATAGGTGATAAGATTATGGTGAGCAAACAACCTGCCAACACCAATTCTGCCACCCCAGAGGCGAGCCCTGTATTGCCAAGAATAGTTCTTGATTTTAAAATAGAAATTCCGAATAAAACGCCTAATGCACCAAAAGCTATTGCCTCTGCCAAGAACACTATTTCAATATCCAACGCGCTATTGAAAATAGCAACCATATCATACACATAAAAACAGGTATTTGCAATCAATAGCAATACTACGGTGATTTTCATTAAATAATTATTTAGCAGTTTACCTGCCACCAAAAAGCCATAAAGCAAAAGTGTGTAGCAAATTAGTACCATCATTTTTAACCCAAAATGACCCCATTGTCCGTAAATTAATTCCCCATCATCAACTCTAACATAATCTGCTATTCCTTCAAAAACCGCAACAATTAAGAATACAATACCCGCAATCAAAGCCATAATTAATAATCCATGAACTGATTTTACTTCTTTAGCTGAAATGGCTATTATGGTTTCATTCGCACCTTCCCGTTCTTGCTGTAGGCTTTCTAAATCATAGTCTAAAGCAGATAAAATCGTCTTTATGGTATAGCTCCTTGGAGATACTTCCCCGTTTTCAATGCGCTGTAAGGTTCTTACATTGATATTGCATTGTTCTACCAATTCTTCTTGGGTAAAACCTTTTTGCTTTCTAAGCTCCGTTATTTTTAATCCTAGTTCAGGTTGTTTCATTATTTTATTTTTCTTGACCATCAT
>CAYGUO010000163.1:0-6810 GCA_964353095.1 uncultured Flavobacteriaceae bacterium
AGGTAGTGGTGCCATTGGTATTGAATTTGCCTATTTCTACAACAGTATGGGTACTGAGGTAACTGTAGTGGAATACCTTCCAAACATCGTTCCGGTAGAAGATGAAGATATCTCAAAACAACTAGAACGTTCCTTTAAAAAGACTGGAATTAAAATTAAAACCTCAGCAGAAGTAACTAAGGTTGATACTTCTGGCCATGGCGTTAAAGCAACGGTTAAAACAGCTAAAGGAGAAGAAGTTTTGGAAGCTGATATTTTGCTATCAGCAGTGGGTATAAAAACGAATATCGAAAATATAGGTCTTGAAGAAGTAGGTATCGCAACCGATAGGGATAAAATACTGGTCAATGACTATTATCAAACCAATATTCCAGGTTACTACGCCATAGGTGATGTTACCCCTGGGCAAGCATTGGCCCATGTGGCTTCTGCAGAGGGTATCCTTTGCGTTGAAAAAATTGCAGGCATGCATGTAGATCCTCTTGATTATGGAAATATACCAGGCTGTACGTATTGCTCCCCAGAAATTGCTTCTGTAGGACTAACCGAAAAACAGGCCAAAGAAAAAGGTTATGATATAAAAGTTGGTAAATTTCCGTTCTCAGCTAGTGGTAAAGCAAAAGCTTCTGGAACTCCCGATGGTTTTGTAAAAGTGATTTTTGATGCCAAATATGGTGAATGGCTCGGTTGCCACATGATTGGGGCTGGGGTTACCGATATGATTGCTGAAGCAGTTGTAGCCCGTAAACTGGAAACAACAGGTCATGAGGTACTAAAAGCAGTGCATCCACATCCAACTATGAGTGAGGCGGTAATGGAAGCAGTAGCAGCGGCTTATGACGAAGTTATTCACTTATAATACATCCTATTATTTTGTTAAAACTATTTAGAGCGACCGCAATTTTAGAAGGTATTTCGTATTTGTTACTTTTCGGATTGACCATGCCCTTAAAATACTGGGCTGACATGGGTGGTCCCAACAAAGTCGTTGGATATGCACATGGTGTTCTTTTTATTGCCTATATCGCCATCGCCCTTATTTTTTGGTGGCAAAAGAAATGGAGCATCAAAAGGCTTTTCATTTTAATGTTTGCATCTTTGCTGCCTTTCGCAACGTTTTATGTAGATGAAAAATATTTAAAAAACCTTGCTAGTTAGTTGTTTCTGTAAATTTATAGATGGTACCATCAAAAGCGCAGATATAAAGTTCGTTTGAACTATCAGTACCAAAAGAAGCAATACTCAATCTTGATTCCAGTAGAAGCTCATTATTACTTCCATCAGTGTCCAATGCCCAAATACGACCACTAACAAAATCACCGTAAATATATTTTCCACTTAAGGCACTAACTTCATCACCTCTATACACATAACCGCCGGTGATTGAACGATCTCCATTACTTTGGTCATATTCAAAAATGGGCGCTACTAAGCCGGAAGCGTCGCAATCACCCGAAAAGCATGACGTGCCTTCAAATAATTTCCAGCCATAATTTCCTCCAGAATTTATCAGGTTTATTTCTTCCAGTTCATTTTGACCCACATCAGCAGTCCATAAATCTTGTGTTTGGGTATCAAAACTCATTCTCCAAGGATTACGCAGACCATAAGCAAAAATCTCTTGTCGAACATCTGTATCACCAACAAAGGGATTGTTTGAGGGAATCGCATAATTCAAGCCATCTTCTTGATTGTCAACATCAATACGCAGAATATTCCCTAAGAGATTAGTTCTGTTCTGAGCATTGTTCTGTGGGTCTCCCCCACTACCACCATCGCCAACGGCAATATAAAGGGTACCATCAGCCCCAAACGCAATCTGTCCACCGTTATGATTGGTAAACGGTTGCGGAATCTCCAATAGGACCAACTCACTATTCGGATCCGCTATGTTGGTATTACTTGCAGAAACCGTAAAACGAGATACCACAGCAAGCGTTTCAGAAGGAGTATAAAACACATAAAAATGACCATTGCTTTGAAAATCAGGATGAAAAGCCAGCCCTAACAAACCCTGCTCACTAGATGTTGAAATGTTGGAAAGGTTTAGAAAATCTGTAGTAGTAGTTACCGCTATATCATTTTCAAAAACAACAATGCGACCAAGTTTTTCTGCTACAAATATTCTATTAGACCCATCATTGGGGCTTTGTAAATCTAAAGGTTGACTAAAAGAAAGGTTTGAGAATGCGTTGACCAAAGAAACAGATACCTCATCATTCTGTTCTTCTTCATTTTCATCAATGACCTCAAAATCATTTTCATCGTCTTGACATGATAAAAAACTTAGAAATACAATAATATATAGCAGTTTTAAAATTTTCATAGCAGTAGGGTTTATCCAAATATACGCAACGATTACCCTGGTTGGATTTTTTTTATTCGAGCACAATGATAAATTACGAACAAAAAAAGAGACCCGTATGGTCTCTTTAAAAGAATGTTATTGCATTACTTTTTAGAACTTATAACCTACTCCTATGAATAAACCATTAGTTCTAATAGTGATATCTTCATCACCCCTAAAGGCATTTTTTAACTGCTGAGGGCAACTTGCTTATGCAGAGCAAATTAAAAAATATCATACGGAAGTAAAAAAACTAAGGTTTAAAACTCTCAATTGCCAAGTCATAACTCTGCAGACCAAAACCAAGGATAACCCCTTTTGCCGCAACAGAAATAAAAGAAACGTGACGAAAATCTTCACGTTTATGGGTATTTGAAATATGAACCTCGACTACGGGTGTTTCAATCGCCTTTACAGCATCACCGATACCTACAGAAGTATGGGTGTACGCCGCTGCATTTAATACGATTCCGTCATAAGAAAACCCTACTTCTTGAAGCTTATCAATAATCTCCCCTTCAATGTTTGACTGATAGTATTCTAGCTGAAACGTGTTAAACTTTAGTTGAAGTTTTGAGAAATAATCTTCAAAACTTTGCTTGCCGTAAACCTCTGGTTCTCTTTTGCCCAAAAGGTTAAGATTGGGTCCATTTATGATGAGTAACTTCATGAAGTAAAAATAGTAATAATATTAAGGCATAAAAAAAAGGAGACCTGTGAGCCTCCGTTTCATTAAAAAAAGTATCTATTTTATTCTATCACATATCGTATACCAAGACCAAAGGCACCTACTTCGTTACCTAAATCTCCAAGACCAATAAGAGGTCTCCAATCAAATGAAAATGCCAAAGGAGCGCCATTTATTTTATAATCTAAACCTGCTGTAGGCCTAAGGGCAAGCTCTGAACCAAAACCGTTGCCAAACAAAAAGATGGAAGGGCCTCCACCTGCAAACCATTTTAAACCTTCTGCACCAGAAATATCGCCGTGGTACTCATACAAGCCCGTAATCGTGGTTAAACCAGATTCAAATAAAATTTCTGCTTGTGCCGCATGCTCTTCAGCGAAGAAGAACTTTGCACTAGGACCAACCAAAGTAGCTCCGGAAAACAAATCCAACCCAAGACCGGCGGCAATAGTGTAGTTAGACTGTGCGTAAAAAGATGTTGTCGCAAAGGCAATAAACGCAAAACAAAGAATGATTGTTTTTTTCATAATTCTAAATATTTAGTCTTCAAATTAAAATTTAAGGTGACTCTTCAAAAATAAAAGAACACCATGAATATTGTAGCTAAAACTACAAAATATCTATTTAGTTTAAATCGTAACTATCAGAAAAACTAATGCTATTTTCTAAAATAAAAACAAGACCCCAATCATCGCAGTAGCGAAAGTGCCATTATTGTTAATGGCAGCATAAGAAACATTTAATTCTGTAGTACCGTTAATGTCTACACCAATCATTGGTTTATAGTAAAGACCTCCATCAAAACCATCACTAAGGCCAATTGCATAGCCAAAATCACCTCCCAATTTAAATCCATAGCTCGGATAAATACGTAAAGCCACTGCTGCAGGAATATATTGAATATTGGCAAATTCTGTACTCACGGTCGTTCCACCTTGAGAAAGTGTCTCATCTTCACCAAAAGCATTATTGAATCCGGTTGCGATACCCAAATCAATTTCTTTTGAAAGACCCCAAACATAAAGCATGTCAAGCCCTAAACTAAAGCTATATAATTCTGAAATTTCTCCAGTGACCATACCTACATTAAGGCCTGCTCTAAAATTGGTTCTATCAACCTGAGAATGAAGCGAAAGCGAAATCAACAGCAAAAAAGAAGTAGCAAAAAATATTTTCATGTTTAATTACAGTTTAATTATTTACACTACAAACTTAACTTACTGATATTCAATCACTAATTTTAGTTGTAACTTCTTAAAAATGTGTTGTCAAAAGCATTTTCAACACTATCAATCAATCCTTCTTGCAGTATATTTATACCATGAAATGGATTCGGGCATTAAAAGATTATGAATATTATTTAAGGATAGAAAGAGGCTTGTCTGACAATACCATAAAAAATTATACTTTGGATATCCAAAAGCTGATACGATTTCTAGATGATTTTAAATGCCATGAAAATCCTATCAACATTACTCAAACCACACTTCAAAAATTTGTTTATGAACTTCCAAAATCAGTAAACCCAAGATCACAAGCAAGAGTTATCTCTGGCTTAAAAGGGTTTTTCAATTATCTGGTTTTTGAGGATTATCGAAGTGATAATCCGACGGACTTAATTGAGTCTCCAAAAATTGGACGTAAGCTTCCCGATACTTTATCTACTGAAGAAATTAATACGTTAATTGCTGCTATTGATCTTTCAAAACCAGAAGGGGAACGTAATAGGGCGATTTTAGAAACGCTTTACGGTTGCGGGCTTAGGGTATCAGAATTGACCAATTTAAAACTATCCGATTTATATTTTGAAGAAGATTTTATAAAAGTGACCGGAAAAGGCGATAAACAGCGATTAGTTCCCATAAGTCCTATCACCAAAAAATATATCAACCTATATCGAAATCAAATAAGGATTCATCAAAAAATTGAAGTGGGCCATGAAGATTTTGTTTTTTTAAACAGAAGGGGCAAACAACTTACCAGAGCAATGATATTTACTATTATCAAAAAACTATGCGAAGTAATCGGGCTTGAGAAAAATATTAGTCCGCATACCTTTCGTCATTCTTTTGCCACCCATCTTCTCGAAAATGGTGCCGATTTAAGGGCTATTCAGCAAATGTTGGGTCATGAAAGTATAACCACAACAGAAGTTTACATGCATGTGAACAGAACTCATTTGGCAAAGGTTTTGTCGGAATTTCATCCTAGAAAATAAAGTGCATTAAAACTTGACGCGACTGCCAAGTGACAGAAAACTACGATCCAAACGCCCAGCTCCTAAGGGATTAATTGGGCTATCATTAAGGGGTTTTTGAAACTTAGCTTCAATGAGCCATCCTTCTTTTACCTCATGACCGCCACCAAAAATCATATCAAATCGTGGTGGGCTTACCCCTAATCCTTGGGGTATAAACTGCCATTCTGTTTGTGCACCCCCAAACAAATAGGTCTTTTTGCTAATAAACTTTTTTAATGATACTGGAATAATAAGCCATTCATTTATTCCATTCCTAAAATAAATACGGCCCAATTCAGTAAAATAGCCATTACCCAAATCATACGAAATCTTTGAATCTAAATAGCGGCTACCATCACCAAAATCTGGATATATCATTCCAGTTGCAGTAAGCTTATCGGGCTTATTCTCCACAACTTGGCCAAAACTTAGCACGCAAGAAAAAAAAATTAAAAATGGTATACGATACATTCGTTGGAAAATACAAATCTTATTCGTTGTGACTGCTATAGTTATATCAAGATTAACAAGCTCATTTTAAAAAATACCTAACCAAAAAAGATATATTTGGAGCTTTAAAAGCGATACATGGCAGAACTTAAAAGACAATGGTGGAAGGAGGGTGTGGTTTACCAAATATATCCACGTAGTTTTCAAGATACTACGGGCAATGGTATTGGTGATATACCAGGTATAACCAATCGATTAGACTATATTAAAAGTCTTGGTGTAGATATTATCTGGCTTTGCCCTATTTATGACTCGCCTAATGATGATAATGGCTATGACATTCGCGATTACCGAAAAATAATGCCAGAGTTTGGTAGTATGGCCGATTTTGATGAACTGTTGACCGGTATGAAATCAAGGGGACTAAAGTTGGTTATGGATTTGGTGGCCAACCATACCAGTGATGAACATGATTGGTTTGAAGCGTCTCGCAAGTCAAGAGATAACCCCTACAGGGATTACTACCACTGGTGGCCAGCAGAAAATGGAATACCATCAAAGCGATGGAGTTACTTTGACGTGGATGGAAATGCCTGGAAATACGATGAACAAACCGATTCGTATTATCTGCATTATTTTTCTGTAAAACAGCCCGATTTAAAATGGGAAAACCCGAAAGTCCGTAAAGAAATTCATGACGTTTTACGTTTTTGGTTCGATAAAGGTGTGGATGGTTTTAGAATGGATGTCATTCCGTTTATTTCAAAAGATACCGCCTACCCTGAATTACCTAAAAAGTACCATGGCAACTTCGTTTCCTACTACTCTGACGGACCAAGACTGCACGAGTTTTTGAATGAAATGAACAAGGAGGTTTTAAGTCAATATGACGTTATGACTGTTGGCGAGGCTCCTGGCGTTACTATTGATCAAGCCTTAAACTTTGTTGACGAAGATCGCGAGGAACTCAATATGTTTTTTCACTTTGATTTAATGGCCTTAGATCGTGATGGCGATGAAGTCTTTTGGATGCGAAAAGAACCATGGACCCTTTCAGAGTTTAAAAAAATACATTCTGATTGGGAC
>CAYGUO010000164.1:0-6696 GCA_964353095.1 uncultured Flavobacteriaceae bacterium
GGTCATCTGTTGCCCCTTCAAAATCGAAGAGTCCTTTCATCAAAAAGATGGCTATCGCTAAACCTGCTGTAATTAAAACACTCATTTTAAGGGCATTTAGCTTTACTTTTTGGTCAACAGATTTTTTAAATAACTGATTTAGACCTAAAATCGCTAAAATTGGAATACAAAGTTCCAGTATGACCTGTATGGAAGATACCGCCCTAAACTTATTGTATAAGGGAAAGTAATCAATCATAAAATTGGTCAGCAAAGGAAAGTTCTTTCCCCATGAAAGCAGTAATGAGAGCAGTATACCACCCAATAACCACCATTTCTTTTTACCCTTTACCAAAAACAATGCTAGTATAAATAGAAAGAAAATTACTGCCCCAACATAGGCAGGCGCAGCAGGACCTGAACCTGGATGCGGGCCCCAATATAAATACAGGCCCGAAATCTCAATAGCCTGTGAAGGGGGCACCCCTTGATTTATGAAGTATTGATACACTTTTGAATCCTTGCCCAAATCTTCTTGTCCTGAACCACCAAACATCCGAGGGACAAATAAATCAAGAGATTCTAGCACTCCATAGCTGTAATAGGTAATATACTCACGATTAAGGCCATTACTCACCTCTTTGGGCGAACCATCTGAATTAATGGTCAATTCAGATGTTCCCCGTGTACTCCAATCTGCATATTCTTTTGTTGCCATTAGACTTGTGGCATTTGTAGCTATAGATAAGAACACCGCTACCATCAGTAACCCAACAGCGCTAAAAAAGTGTTTTAGTTCTTTCTTCTTAATAGCATAGACAAGGTAAACCACGCCTAAAATCAACACCAATAACATAAAGTAGTAGGTCATTTGGTAGTGGTTGGCACTTATTTCCAAGGCCATGGCAATTGCTGTTAATAAGAACCCTAGGATATACTTTTTACGAAAAACGAGAATAATACCTCCCAATACCATGGGCAAATAGCCCAAAGCATGGGCTTTTGCATTGTGGCCTACACCAAGTATGATAATAAGATAGGTGGAAAAGCCAAAGGCCAAAGCCCCTAAAATGGCCAAACGGTATTCTACTTTCATACAGAGCATAAGAATGTAAAATCCTATAAAATAAAGAAAAAGGTAATCTGCCGGTCGCGGTAAAAAGCGTATCAGGCGGTCTAATTTCTTCACATAGTCATGGGGATAATTTGCTCCTAATTGATAGGTTGGCATCCCGCCAAAAGCACTATTGGTCCAATACGATTCAATACCTGTTGTTTCTTTGTAATCGTTACGTTCTTTGGCCATGCCCTTATACAAGGCAATATCAGATTGATAAATGGCCTTACCCTGTAACACCGGATAAAAATAAGCGAGTGAAGCAACTATAAAAAAACCGAGTACTAAAAGATGTGTAATGATTGCCTTAGCGGAAAGCTTCATAGAATTGTATTGAGGACTCAAAGATCAGTCAATTTCCTCAAAATCTATATATTCTCCAACTTTTTTTGAAGGATTCGACTTTGGTACTGTTTGTTTGTCCACAACTGTTTCCCCATCTGGTGTTTTTCCACCCTTAAAATCTTGGCGGTTACCAAACTGCTGTCCAAAACGCTCCTCCGTTTTCTTTACGGCATAATTAATCATGCGCGGAGCCAACCATTTAAGAAGTAATTTGATTCCATAATATACTAAGACCAGTATGAGAATCGTTTGTAATAAAACCATGTTACTGTTTGCTATTGATTCAAAATTACACTGTAAGTCTATTAATCACACAATTAGTTTCTTAAAATAGTATTAAAATCAGTCTATGGCATTCGTATATCGCTTCTTGTTTTTTTTGCTTTTAGTTCCCTTTATTGGATTTTCACAATACACCGATGTTATCAATTCAAATAGACCTGGGGTATCTGTTAGTGCCTACGCGGTTGGTAAAAACGTGGTACAGGCAGAGTTTGGTTTGTTGTATGAGCAACGGGACCATACCGATTTCAATACCCAATCTGATATTATAGGAACCGATATATCACTGCGTTACGGTCTATTGTTTGAAAATTTAGAGTTGAATTATGAAGGGAGTTTCATTTCACAGAATATTGCCTTCAATAATTTCAACAGTACAGAAAGAAGAACAGATTTTTCGAGAAGCAGGTTAGGGCTAAAATATTTGGTCTACGATCCTTTTAAGAATCCAGAAAGAAATAAGCCTAATTTATATAGTTGGAGAGCCAATAATAAGTTTAAGTTTAAAAACCTATTGCCTGCGGTTTCCCTTTATGGCGGGGCTACTTTTAATCTGGGTGATAATCCTTTTTATCCGGAAGATGCGACCATTTCATACAGAGCCATGATGGCAACACAAAGCCGTTTAACCCCGCGTTGGGTGCTTATTACCAATATTGCTTATGACCGAATAACCACCGATTTTCCGGAGTTAAGCTATACCATTTCGCTATCACATGCTTTCAGAAATCCCAAATGGAGTGTTTTTGCAGAACACCAAGGTATTGATAGTGACCGTTATTCCGATGCACTGCTGCGTGGTGGTATTGTACATTTATTTGCGCCCAATTTTCAAGCAGATTTGGGGATGGGTGCTAGTTTTAAAAACACTCCTTCCCGTATTTTTCTGACTACAGGCTTATCTTATCGTTTGGATTTTCATAAAGATGTTCTTATTCCTATTGAAGACCAAAAAGCGGTAGGGAAAATCAAGAAGAACAACATGAAGAAGAAAAAACCGAAAAAGGTAAAGAAAAAAAAGGGAAAGAAAAATAGAGATGATATTGATTTCTAAGTTTTTCATCTGACCGTATAATCACTAATATTGTAACATCATACAGATGTCAATTCGAGTGCTATCTAAAACAGCACTTATTTTTCTTTAAACCGTGCCGTATTTGCACTCGACCTGACATTTCACACTAATTGAATTGGAATGGTCACCATCAAAGAAGTTACTTCAAAACCTGATTTTAAAGCGTTTGTAAAATTTCCTTTTTCCTTATATAAGGATAATGAATATTGGGTACCCCCTATTATCAATGATGAATTGGAAACCTTTGATAAGAATAAGAATCCTGCCTTTAGAACTGCCGAGGCTAGGTTTTTTCTAGCTTATCAGAATGGTAATATTGTTGGGCGGGTTGCGGCCATTGTAAATTGGATTGAAGTAAAAGAGCAACAATTAAAAAAAATGCGATTTGGTTGGTTTGACTTTATTGACAATTTTGAAGTGTCAAAAGCCTTATTACATAAAGTGGCCGAAATAGGAAAAGAACACCAGCTTACTTTTATGGAAGGCCCTGTTGGGTTTTCTAACCTGGATAAGGTTGGTGTACTAATTGAAGGATTTGATCATATTGGTACCATGATTACTTGGTATAACCACCCATATTATCAAAAGCATTTTGAACAACACGGATTTATAAAGGAAAAAGAATACTTAGAGAATAAATTTCCCGCCAAGAACGCTGACCCTAAATTTTTTACTAAGGCCAACATGCTTATTAAAAAACGTTACGGGCTAAAGCCCCTAAACTTTACGTCTAGCAAAGACATCATGCCGTGGGTAGATGCCATGTTTGACCTATTTAATGAGAGCTACGCTAGCTTGGCCTCTTTTGTAAAGATTACGGATATTCAAAAGGCCTATTTTAAAAAAAAATATATCAGTTTTATCAACCCAGAATACATCAAGTTTGTGGTTGATAAAAATGATAAATTAGTGGCTTTCGCCATTGTAATGCCCTCTTTTTCTGAAGCTTTGCAGAAAGCAAAGGGTAAGCTCTTCCCCTTTGGCGTATTTCATTTATTAAAAGCTAAAAAACACAGTAAAGATGTCATCTTTTATCTAATTGGGGTACACCCAGATTATCAAAACAAGGGAGTTACCGCTGTGATTTTTAATGAATACCATAATACGTTTAATGAAAAGGGCATACAAAACTGCATACGAACACCAGAATTAGAAGAAAATACAGCTATAGCTCAAATATGGAAGCATTTTAACCCTGTTACCCATAAACGCCGAAGAACCTATAAAAAAGCCTTGTAAATCATACGGAATGTTTGAAACTGGCGAATATGCTGTTCTTAAGCAAGCAATGAATCAGCGTTAAGGACTAACCCAATTAATAGAAAAATTAAAATAAGCTGGATTGCCTAGATTATTTTCGGCTAAAAATGGGGTGTCATCTCCAAAAGGGCGATAAAAATCGCCACGGTCTACATCAAAAGACCAATTATAGCGATACCCAGCTTGAGCAGAAAACCATATTTGCGGAGTTATGGCACGCTCCCAACTTACACGAAGTCGCAACTCCGATCTTCGCAGTTCAATATCATTGAAAGGTAGATTATACCTATTATCATCGTTGCTGATACGGTAGGTATTGCCTTCTATCTCCCAACCGGCCAGTAGTAGGTTTTTCGAATTGATGTTTCTTCGGTATTGAAAGCGGGCAGGCAATAACATTTCCAAGCCCCATTTTTTACTTTTGGCCGTGTAAAGCATATAGTAAACAGGCAAGTAGTTAAGGGAACCCCCAAGATAGGTTCTACTAACACCAAGACCCCACATTTTTCTGTCGTTTGGCTTAATTCCATAAATAGCCGCTCCGGAAAAACGCGTGTACCTAAGTGACTGCATGTCTGAGAAGGAATAATCGCCATTAAGATTGGCACCAAACTGAAGAATCAAAAAGCGTTTAATGTTCAAGGGCTTAAATGCGGTTGCCGTAAAACCCATAGTCCTCAAGCCATTATTATCCAAAGCTTGGCTTAGCGGATTACTGGCTGCCGTAGTAGGGTTAGAAAAGGAATAGTTGGTTTCGGCATAGTTAAACCCAAGGTTCAACAGAAAATAGTTTTTTGAGAACACAGGATAATTGATTGCGAATCGTACGCCATCAGCACTGTTTATTTCGTTTTCTCCGGATGCTCCAGCGGGCGTAAGGGGCGCTGGTTCTAAGGTATGTGCTGTTTGAAAATCATACCCAAGGGAAAAAAGTTTTATGGGAACTTGTCCAAGGATACGTGAGGAAGCAAAAGCCTTGTTTTCAGTAGTTTGCACCAAGTTGGAGTAATCGACAAAGCTATCATCTTCTTCCTCTTCTATGATAGGGTCATCTTGCGCAATGACGGCAAAAGGAAGCATAAAGCATAAAAAGAGACGCATCCAAAACGTTTTTATCATGGTTTTGAAATTAATTGGTTTTCATTCTTACCCATGTATCCGTTCTCCCTACAATGCCAAAGGGGTCTACCGACCCTCGTACTTCCAGTTTATTTTTATTTACCATTTCAATAGTGCTGTAATAGGTATTTCCTGATTTTGGGTCATATATGGTTCCATCAACCCATTCGTCATCCTCGAAAACAAAATTCTTCAGATTAAGCATGTTCAAAATAGGCTTTCCCTCTGGATCCGTCTTAGGGTTTCCTTCTTCATCGTTCGGTTCTTTAAGCCATACGATTTTACCGTGATATTTTTCTTTTCCTTTTTCTTTAAAAATCTTCACATAAGCAGTGCCTTCGCTGGGCATCCAAACACCAATGATATCACTAGCTTCTCTATCTGCGTACAAAGCTGTATCTGCATTAAATGAAGTTGTTAAAGCAAATACCATCACTATAACACTTAGCTTACCTAATTTAATCATCCTAGCAATTTTTAGTTTACTCAAAAATATACACTGGCCATTAAAGATACAATAGCACTTCTTGAAAATAAGGAAAATCCTTTTAGGCATTGCGTGACACCTACTTCATAAAAGATTTAGATTAAGGTGAAATCGTAGATAATGACTATAATCACAAAGATAAGTTTAAGCGCTATTTACAAGCGCTTAATCCGTAAAGAACGCCCAATAAGGTGTTCATCGCTATTTGGACATTCATGCTAAATAAATGCCAAAAATGAAATAAAGTGACGCGATACCTGACCATTAGTTTTATATTTAAATATTGATATAACTAAAAAATTTGCAAGTATACTGCTGAAATTCAAGCCTTAAAGCACCTAAAGGCGAACAATACTAAACCATGAGATATTTAGCAATCGTGTTATTTTTGATTTTAAGTAGCTGTAAAAGCGAATCCAAAACGGAAAACGGAATTGACGAAACCGTATCTCGTATGTGGGATGATTTTACGGAATTAAATCCTGAATTCAAGAACGAGGAACTTCCTGAATCTTTTTATTTTCATAATAATGAAAAAGATGCGAATCGTTTGTCAGCCTTAGTTTTAAAAGGACAAAAGAAAGCAAGCTCCAATTTATATTTTTGGTATGAAGAAGCGAATGCCGATCTGCCAAAAATTGGAACTAAAAGTATTGTAACGGATTTTGACGGCAAAGCACGGGCCATAATTAAAATTATAAAGGTAGATACCGTGCCATTCAATCAAATTTCCGAAGCCTATGCTGAAATGGACATGGGAACCAATATAGAACCGCTACAAAAATGGAAGAAAGCCCATTGGGACTTTTTTTCGAAAGCCTTAGGGGAAAACGGGGTGAAGCCAACTGAAGATATGCTTATGGTCTGCGAATATTTTGAAACCATTTGGCCCTTAAAAGACAAAAAGACCACAAGTAAATGAACAATAGTGCCATTTATTACCTAACCAATATTTAAGACTCTTTTAAATAATTTCATAAGTTTTAATTTCAGTTTATATTTATATAGTTGTATGATTACATGACTACTTAT
>CAYGUO010000165.1:0-6669 GCA_964353095.1 uncultured Flavobacteriaceae bacterium
GATTTAATACTGGAGGGCTACGTAATTTCTTCTGATAGGTCAGGAAATTTTTTTAGTGTACTTCATTTTCAGGATGCTATCAATAACCCTACGGAAGGATTTCAAATAGAAATAGACCTAAGACAATCGTACCTGCTGTTTGAGCCAGGAAGCAAAATTTTAATCAAGCTAAAAGGGCTCTATCTGGGGCAAAGCAAAACTGTTTTTAAGCTAGGGGGCACTTTTGCCGGTTTTGGAACACTAGCCGTTGGTCGTTTGCCTGCGCTTCAAATACCGGAACATATTTTTCTGGCATGTGATGTAGTTTCTGAAATCGTACCTACGCCTATCACTTTAGAAAACTTGGAGGCTAGCCTACCCAATACGCTGGTTCAACTACAAAATGTAGAAATTATTGATGAAGAAGTAGGAGAAATGTTTGCCATTGAGCGTGAAGAAACGGAGCGTGGCTTAACGGATTGTTTAGACAACCAGATTACCCTTTTGAATAGTGGTTTTTCAGATTTTCAGGCAACCGAACTTCCTTCTGGAAATGGAAGTATTACAGGGGTTCTTGTAAAACAGAACGATGATTATTTTGTAGTGGTTCGTGATTTGGAAGACATTGATTTCTCTCAAGAACGTTGTGCAGAAATTATAACGGAATTTACCTCAACCCGCATCTTTATTTCTGAATTGGCCGACCCTAACAATAATGCAGGAGCACGTTTTGTAGAGCTATACAACGCAGCCTCCGAGGCACTGGATTTAAATGGATGGACGCTTAGGCGATATACGAATGCAAGTACAGTGGTAAGTTCTCAAATAGACCTTTCAGGTTTTAGTATAGCTGCTGAAGGTACTCTGGTTATTTCGCCCAATGCGGAAGAATTTGAATTGATTTATGGCTTTGCGCCAGATATGGGTATCGGCACTAACAGTCCTGCAGATTCCAATGGAGATGATACATTAGAATTGGTAGACCCTTTCGGAACGGTGATCGATATTTTTGGGGTAATAGGCGAAGATGGTTCTGGAACGAACCATGAATTTGAAGATGGTCGTGCGGTCAGAAATCTAGATATCGTTCAAGCAAATGCTAGCTATACCTTTTCTGAGTGGATGATTTTTAATGATTCGGGCGACGCTGGCACAATCAACCAACCTCAAAACGCACCAGAAGATTTTAGTCCGGGTCTGCGTTAGATACCAATGCTTTTTGCGGCAGAAAATAGTGGTTTTTTGTACCTTCACGCCTTATTTAATCAGGGTATGGAAAATAAGGAGCTTTTTTTCAATGAAATACGAAATGGGAATTTAGAAAAGGTGAAAAGCCTGATTGAAACAACGCCACAGTTGTTGAACTGTTTAGACCAACGCGGTTCTACCCCATTAATTTTAGCTACCTATTACGAACACGCGAACATTGCGAGCTTTCTTTTAGAAAAGGGAATTGATGTGAATACCAAAGATAGCTCGGGCAATACTGCCTTGATGGGAGTTTGTTTTAAGGGTTTTGTTGCTATTGCAAAAGATTTGATCAAGGCAGGGGCAGATGTTAATGTAACCAATGCCATGGGTGCTACCTGTTTAATTTATGCGGCTACTTTTAATAGGCTTGAAATCGCTTCCTTATTATTGGAAAATGGAGCAGATACAGCTGCCAAAGATGCAAGAGGGCATACAGCCTTAGACCATGCCAAAATGCAAGAAGCAAAACCCCTGATAGCCATTTTAGAGAAATAAACCCCATGACTTCAAAAGAACAATTAGATGCCGTTAAACGACTAAAAGCCATCGCAGATATGGGATTGGTTTATGCGGAAGTGCCTTATGATATAGAGCGCTACGAGGAACTCAAAGATATCAGTCTAAAACTAATGGCGCATTTGGCAGACCAACCATTTGCTAAAATTGATAGTTTTTTCATTCCGCAATTAGATTATCCTACGCCAAAAGTTGATGTTAGGGGCTTTGTGTTGAACGAAAAAGATGAAATACTAATGGCCAAAGAAAGTGTTGATGATAAGTGGACCATCCCTGGAGGTTGGGCTGATATCGGGAACACCCCTAAAGAGGTCGTACTAAAAGAAATTAAAGAAGAGACAGGTATTGATGCCGAAGTGGTGCGTTTACTTGCTGTTTATGACAAGCAACGGCATAAACATCCAGCGGAACCGTATTATTTGTATAAAATCATGTTTTTTTGTCGGGCTACCGGCGGGGAATTACAACCTGGTTTTGATATGAAAGGCGCAGCCTATTTTCCTTTGGATGCACTGCCCGAACTTTCAAAGGAACGGATTTTGGAAAGTCAGCTCCACCACTTATATCGCATGGTTAAAGAAGATATTCACGAAGTTTATGTAGACTGATCATGACTGAAAAACTTTACATAGCTCTTGTTCAAACCCATCTGTTATGGGAAAATCCGCAGGCCAATAGGGCGATGCTTGATGAAAAAATTTTAGCCATATCTGATGAAACGGATGTTATTGTATTGCCTGAAATGTTTACTACGGGTTTTACCATGAACCCTGGCACCATTGATTCTTCTGAAGGGCCTAAGACTTTAGCATGGATGCAGCATTGGGCAACAATTAAAGAAGCTGCCATAATGGGAAGTATGGTATTTTACGAAAAGGGGAATACCTATAACCGCTTATTTTTTGTTTATCCTGACAAAAGCTATTCCACTTACGATAAAAAACACACCTTCACATTGGCAGGGGAACATAAGGAATATCGAGCGGGCGAAGAAAAATTAATAGTCACTTTTAAAGGTTTTAAAATCTGCCCATTAATTTGTTACGATTTGCGGTTTCCTGTTTGGGCCAGAAATACAGAAGGTTATGATATTTTGCTTTACGTGGCCAATTGGCCAAAACCAAGGGTAAATGCATGGGATGCGCTTTTAAAAGCACGTGCTATTGAGAATATGAGCTATTGTATTGGGGTAAATCGGATAGGACTTGATGCATCGGGGCATGAATATGTGGGCCATTCTGCCGTTTATGATGTTCTGGGTGAACAGCTTGTTTTTTCAGATAAAGAAGAGGTGCTGTACACCAACCTATCCAAAGATCATATCAAAATAAATAGGAATAAGCTGAAATTTTTAAACGATCAAGATGCGTTCAGTTTGTTATAATAAAGGTTTCATTATAGATTGAAAAGGCCCTCACATCAACCATATCAGGGTAGTATTTGACCACTTCGGGCTGAATGCCCTTTAAATAATTACCAGTATCCCAAATGCCATTTTCATTGGCATCAAAAATCACTCTGAAACCGTATTTTTTTGGTTCTAGAAAATTGAATTCAATAGCCTGTGGTTCGGTCGCATAACGTTCTCGTAAAGTCTCCCCTTTATCAGATATCAGTTGTACGATTACCGGGTACTGTACTTTGCCCTCCAAATTTAAGGTAAGGTCGCCAAGGTCTGCGTAACTGCCTGTACTTAAGTTGTATTGTATCGTATCGTTCTGCTCTCCAAAGAAATCTTGAATTGCCCCTGGTAAAAGGGTCACGCTATATTTTTGACTATCGGTAAGCTCAAAATCGAAATCAACCTGATTTTTTATCGTATCCAAAACCATGGTAAAAGGCACTTGTAAAGAGTCTTTGTCCAAAATCTCAACAAAAGAGGTATCGGTAGTGATTAGCGGCGTTGTTCCTAAAAGTTTAAATTTTTCTTGAAACCCTAATTTACCTCTTGGGCTGCCGTCCAAGCGTAGGGTATCCATTTCTAATTTTCTTGTTTTTACGGTAAACGTATCAATCAGTTTCAGCTTTTCATTCGTCACGGTGAATATGATGGAGTCAATATCCGTAGGGGTCAACCAATAATTCAGCGTATCCCTTTCCCTGTCTTTATTGAGATAGGTTTTTACAGAGTCCGGTAATGTGGTAAGAGTGTTAATTGTAAAATCTTTTTCATCACCGTTGTACCCAAATAGAATTCTGTTTTTAGCAACAAAGCTGGGTACGGAAATGCTATAATCAGGTTCTTCCATGAAAAGATTGAGTAAGAACAAGGAGTCCGTGGGTATGGTAATGGTATCGGTTAAAAAACCAATCTTATCGGACCGCTGGTCAAAAACATTGTTTTTTGCCTTATCGGTAATTCCCATGAGCATATATTTTCCGGCCTTTAAATAATTTAAAGTGAAAAAGGGCAGACTATCCAAAGTGTTGGTGATATAGTTTGGCGGGTATTTGTAGATAGTAGAGTCATTATAGATACTATCAATCTCATAGAGGATGACACTTACAAACTGATCAGCAGTTCTGTTAAACGCATCTTTAACTGCCCCTGATACGGATAGCGAATCAATATAATCACCTGTTGAAAAAACATAGCTTAAAAAGCTATTGGGGTTGCCTTCGTTATTATCTACAATGCTTTGGCCAAAATTAAAGGTGTAGGTCGTATTCTTGCGCAGGGTATCTTTAATGGTAATCTCAATAAATTTACTCGCACCGCCAAGAGGTTTTAGTTCTGGAGGATATTTTAACGGAGGGGAAACGATAAGCTGATTTTGAACATCATTCAGTTTGATATATTCATCAAAATATAAGCGAATGGTGTTCTCATCAAAATTGATGGTCAAATTTTCAGGATCTGTTTTAACCAATACCGGTGGCGTAATATCTTTTGGCCCACCAGAAGGATTACCTCTTCTGGCACATTGCCATACCGTCATAATTACCAAAAAAAAGAATGCGAGGCTCAGAACCTTTTTTAGCAATGTCATATCCATAGTATTCTAAAAAACAAAGAAACAATTTATTCAACGATACCAAAAGTTAATTCATGAGTTTGGGCACAAAGGCCATGGTTGCCACATAGATTTTGACTCCTTGTGCCTTATGTAAGGCTAAAGCACAGGCCTCAATAGTAGCGCCAGTGGTGATGACATCATCAACCAGTAGTATTTTTTTACCTGCTAAGCGTTTGGTGCCGGTAATTTTAAAAAGTTCTTGTTTGTCTTGTAACCGGTTCAAACGGGTCTTTTTGGTTTGTGTTTTGGTATTGGCCGTTTTGATTAAAATTTGGGGAGCATACTCGGCTTTTATATGGCTGGCGAGTTGTTTTCCAAATTTTTCAACTTGGTTATAACCTCTTTTTTTTAATTTTTTACGGTGCAGTGGCACTGGTATGATCAGGTCAATACCGTTCAAATGGGCATTTTCTGCCAATATTTCCCCGTACCAATGGCCTAAAAAGTCCCCAACACGTTCTTGGTTCTTGTATTTTAGATGGTGTATCAGGTTCTTTACTATTCCTGTCTTCGAGAAAAAAAGTAGGGCCGCTGCCTTTTCTATGGGTACGCGACCGAAGAAAATACGGTCAATTTCGTTTTCTTCATTAAAATTATACTCGGTAATCGGCAAATCATGTCGACAAACGGTACAGAGTAGGTGTTCTCCCCTTGATAAATGCGCATTACATCCAAAACATACCGGTGGCAATAGTATTGAGTTAATATCGTTTATTATCTTTGAAACCCTATTGCCAAACATAGCTTATACCTACTATTTATTTAAATGGAATCTCAAGATACCAATTTCAACTACAAAATAATACTAGCAGCGTTGGTAGCGGTAATCATAGCTATGCTTATAGCTTTCTATTACAGCTATGCCCAATCGCAGAATCAGTTAAGCTATTTAGAGGATGAAAAAAAGTTGTTGGTAAAAGATATGACTTTGATGAAGGCTGAAGTTGATAGACTTTCTGGCCTTAACGAGATTAATGATTTGGAACTTCAAACATCAA
Source organism: uncultured Flavobacteriaceae bacterium (assembly GCA_964353095.1). Lineage (GTDB taxonomy): Bacteria > Bacteroidota > Bacteroidia > Flavobacteriales > Flavobacteriaceae > Croceitalea. Next base: position 5,762 of record CAYGUO010000165.1, read on the forward strand.
GTTTTAGAATAAATCAATTGTTGGATTCTGTAGGGCGCTTAAATTTTAACATTGCAAAACTTCGTGAAAGCCAAAAAGCCCTAAGGGTACTGGAAGTTAAATTTGATAGTTTAAAGGTTAAAAATAATTTTCTTCGGTATAACAATGGCCTGCTAACTGAAAAATACGAACGCACACGTCGCGAGATTCAAGAATTAAGAGGTAAGACGACCTCATTACAAGAGGCGGAAGCATTGGTTAGACAGAAAAACAGACAGTTGGCAAAAGAGCTTAAAGTAAAAAGCTACTTAAAAATGGAAAATGCGGAGGGAAAAGGGTTTCGATTACGAGCTGGTCGTCCGTTGAATACCAATAAAGCATCTACCATAGAAAAGTTAAGGGGCTGCGTGACCATCTTGGCCAACCCAAATGATGATGGCGATGTAAAGATTATTTACCTTCAGTTTTTAGATCCTGAAATGAAGGTCATTGAAGATAATGCCAATTTAGTTTCTGTTAGCGGTAATACCTATAGCAAACGTGCTGAGGTGATTTATTTAGGCAAAGAAATTAGTGTATGTGATGCCATTACCGTACCTGAAGGTTCTCTTGAACCTGGTATTTATACGCTCAATGTTTTTGAAGATGAACGTTTGCTCTCCTCAACAGAATTCCAGTTAAAATAAGGTTTCATTTTTTTATCATTTGTCAAATAGAGCACGTCGGAGCGCTTCTCGCGGTTTGTTGACTTTTATTTACTATCAAAATCTATCCTAGTTTGAGTTTCCTAGTTTGGGGCTTTGTTCTATTTTTGCCGAATGGCAAATCAAGAGGATATTTTCAAGAAGGTAATTTCGCATGCAAAAGAATACGGCTACGTATTTCAATCCAGTGAAATCTACGATGGGTTAAGTGCAGTGTATGACTAT
>CAYGUO010000166.1:0-6658 GCA_964353095.1 uncultured Flavobacteriaceae bacterium
CTGCCTGTTTCCAAAGGGTTATCAGAGGCATAATAGGCATACCTTACTTTTACTTCGTTGCGAATACTTTTTCGAATCTTTGATGCCGATTGTATCGCCTTTTGATAATGAATACCCTCCATTTCAAGTCCTATTACATTCCATGTGGAATCATAGAAAAATTGTAAAATGTCCTTGTTCTGTAAAGATGTTCCTAATACGGTAACCATTGTTCCTTCTACAACATTTAACCCATTACCTTCAAAGTCAGCAGCGCACAGTTCATTTTCAAAAGGATAATTATCAGCTGTCCCTTCAAAAATATGAGCCGAGGGAATCATTAAATCACCTTTGCCTCCTTCTAAAATTCCTGCTTTACCCATTATTGATATTGAACCTACATTTAAGAAACTATCTTTACCATTAAGCTTATAAGGCTTCAACAACTCATCAATAGTCTCATAGGCTTGCTCACCAAAAGCATAGTCCATTACAAATATAACGGGTTTTTCGTCTGTTGAAAGTTCTAAATTAAAGTTATAGCAACAAGCTCCCTTCTCCACCTTGGCCATATCAAAAATTTGAACATCAATATTCGCTCCTGATTTATCATCAATGTAAAGCATGCCATTTTTTTGAGCAACTGACATCACCTTATTACGTAAATCTTTATTGTCCGAAGAGCTCAGCGCCTCATAAATATCCAAAGAATTACTATCTGAAAACTCCTTTTTCAGTGCAACTTTCGCAAATAGTGAATTCATTACACTATGCATGTTTGCGCTGATAATATGAATTGGTCGTTCTAACAAACCATGCTTGGCTAGGGTTTCTTTAATAGTCTCTGCCCAGCGTTCACCGTGAATATGATGACCAAGCCTTTCACGAAGCAATGGGCTAAACGTAATGGTGCGTTTATTGCCAGTAGTTTCTTCTTCAATAGCTAATTTACCCAACCAAAAAATAATTTTCAGAAATCTGTCTTTTGCCGTTTTCGAGGCCAGTTTTTGATGTATCTCAACAACTTCTTCAAAAGACCTGCCTAAAATGTTCGCTGTATGAATCAAGGCAACCTCACGCTCTGCTTCCGTTGGTTCTTCTTTTTGTATATATTCAACTAACTTATCCCAGTCACGCAGTGTTTTTTGGGTCTCTTCAATCAATACCTTTTTACAAATCTTGGTCGATTCTATGAACAGAAATGTTAGGTGGGTCAAAATATCATAAATATCAGACCTGCCCCTTGTAATTTCAATATTCATTTGTTCGTCATCAATACGATAACAATTTCTTCTCCTTTTTGGCGGAATAATCGGTTGTAAATGGGATTTTGAAAAACCCTCATCAGAAGTAAGGTTGATGAAACGACACTCTTCTATACCTTTTGGCAGTCTTTCTAAAACGTAAATAAGGCCGTTGAGCTCTCCTTTTTCTTCTGCAACTGAACCATAAATCTCAGGCCGTAGCACTAAGAGCGCGCTACGCAATGCATTACCAGAAATGCCCGATGGTTTATAAAAACCTCGATTTAATAAATGCCGCATTGTAATGTACAGTCGCTCAATGGCATTTGTAGATTCTTGTGCCCGAGTAGTTTCTTTTACTTTTACGCCCATTCTAGTTTTTCATCACAAAAATACATGAATTAGAACAAGGTATAACAGATTTGTGCGACTAGATTTTATACGCCGTAAGAGCATTTGCCACTTTTCTGTCATTTGAAAGGCGCTGAACCTTATTTTGCCCTCCTAATTTACCAATAGATTGCATATAATCTTGAAATCCCTTTTGTTTGATTTTTGAGATTTTAAGGGTTTGTAAGATTGCACCGTCGATAAGGTCAAAGTAGTAGCTATTTTGCTTTTGCATTGAGCGGTCTAATACTTGAATAAACGTATCTTCATCCGTAGGTTCTTTCTCAAACTCAATCAACCACTCATGATAAGGAAGTCCTTCTAAAGGTGCTATCTGTGGCGCAACTGTAAATTCATTCACCCTTGCATCCGTAACCGCCATGGCTTCTTTAATAGCCTGCTCTACTTCTTTTGCAATAACATGTTCTCCAAAAGCGGATATAAAATGTTTAATACGGCCAGAAACAATGACCTTAAAGGGGTTTAAAGAAATAAACTGAACGGTATCTCCAAGATTGTACGCCCACAGACCTGCATTAGTGGTTACAATCATCACATAATTGATATTTAATTCAACATCTTTTAAGGTGAGTCGTACCGGGTTTTCTGAAAAGAAATCATCTGCTTTTACAAATTCATAGAAAATTCCTGCATTCACAAGTAAAAGCATTCCATGTTCTGATTGTGAATTTTGATAGGCAAAGAAGCCTTCACTAGCAGGAAATAGTTCAATGCTATCGACTTTTCTACCAATTAAATTTTCAAATTTGGCCCGATAGGGTTCATAGTTTACTCCACCATAAATAAATAACTTGAAATTTTGAAAAAGCTCCCCTACCTTTTTGTTGTGCTTGGTCTGCAGTTTTTCAAAATACATTTGTACCCAAGAAGGTATGCCTGCAATAACGGACATGTCTTCATTTTCGGTTTCTTTTACAATTTCATTTACTTTAGTTTCCCAATCTTCAATACAATTGGTTTCCCAACTGGGCAGCCTGTTCTTTTGCAAGTAACTAGGCACATAATGTGCCGATATGCCCGAAAGTCTGCCTAACTTAATGCCATTCTTTTCTTGTAAAACCGGACTTCCTTGTAAAAAAATCATTTTTCCGTCAACGAAATCGGCATTGCCCGTTTCGTCAATGTAATTAAGAATAGCGTTTCTTGAAGCTTCAACCTGATTTTTAATGGATTCTTTGGTTATTGGTATGTATTTTGCACCAGAGGTAGTACCTGATGTTTTTGCAAAGTATATGGGCTTTCCTGGCCATAGGATATCATCTTGCCCATCCACAACCTTATCTACATAATCTTTAAGCGCCTCATAATCTCGAATAGGCACTTGGTCGGCAAAGTGTTGATAAGACGAGATAGCTTCCAATTTATGGTCTTTACCAAACAAGGTTTTAGAACCCTTTGCAATGAGCTCCTCAAAAACATCTTGCTGCGCTTTTAAAGGGTTCTCAATCCAGCTCTTATTTTTTCGTGTGATTCTTTTAGCAAATATTTTTGCAGCAAAGGCTTTTAAAGACATATATTCTAATTAAAGTCAATAAAATCAACAGGGTTTACCGGTTTTCCCTTAACCCAAAGTTCAAAATGCAAGTGTGGTCCTGTGGTGAGTTCTCCTGTATTGCCTACTGAAGCGATAACTTCTCCTGCAGCTACAAATTCACCTTGTGCTTTGCTCAGGGACCCATTGTGTTTATAGACAGATGTTAATTGATCTTTGTGATTGATGATTATCACATAGCCGGTACTAGCCGTCCATTCTGAAAAAATCACAATACCATCTGCAACTGATTTAACAGGGGAATCTTGAGGGGCAACAATATCCGCTGCAAAATGCTTTTTATCAGCATCATACGCTTGTGATATAGTGCCATTCACTGGTGAAAATAAAACAGAACCCAAGGCTTCGGTGCTTCTTTCAAATAAGTTGTATTTATCTTCCAATTCCACTTGCTCGCGTAACCTTAAGTCTTCTTGTATTGGTCTTAAATTAACGTTTGATGGGTCTAGTTTATATCTTTCAAACAAAGAGTCTCTTGTAATTTCATTATTCTCAATATCACCCCGAAGTACTTTTTGCACATTATTTAAATACCTATTGGTATAATTTAAGACCGTCACCAAAGAATCCGTCTTGTAGGTAAGTTCTGTGGCTTGTCTTTTTAATCTTGTTGAAGAATATCCAGGTATGTATTCGCGCAATGGGGTAAACGCAATGAGCAGTGTGGTCAGGCCAATTAACAAAATAGTTGCCAATGTTCCCGTGATAAAAACATTTAACCTGCTCAGCTTAAAAGAAATCTTTTCTTCAAAAGTGCTCTCGTTCAATATGACCAAACGATACTTATGTAGTAGTTTTTTCTTTATGTGCTTACTTTTCTTAGCTTTCTTCGCCATAGTACACAAATATAATCTTAGATTTTAACATTGTCATCCTTCACCATAATTTATGAAAGATTTAATACCTTAAGTTTCTATTGGTTAAAGCAATTTAAAATTCATCCTTACGTTGTTAACGTACACATTTGTGTATCTTTTTTAGTATTTTTACCATCTCATTTTAAAAGCAAAAAACTATGATTGCTCAAAATATATTTCTTGGTTTAGTTGGTCCGTGGCAAATTGCTATTATAGTGTTAGTTATCCTTCTACTTTTTGGGGGGAAAAAAATACCAGAACTAATGCGCGGTCTTGGCAGCGGAATCAAAGAATTTAAAGATGCCTCAAAGGAAGAAGAAAAACTTGAAGAGCCAAAAAAAGGGGACTCTTAGACACCTGTTTATTAAACTTTCCTTGTATTTTAAGCCGTACTGAAATGGTTTGAAATACTTCTTTTACGCTTTCACTTCGAAAACTGTTTCTTTCACAACAAAAAATAATTCATTACCTGTACATCGGTTAAATTCGTGTTAAACTAAACAAACGGATTTTGTATCCATTAGCAATGTTGTTTTACATCAAAAGAAAACAACTTAACCTTTGACCGCCGCGGTTATGAAAAACTTACTAGTATTTTTATTTTGTGTGGGTACTTTTGGCCTACAATCTCAAACGCTGACCTCACTTCAATATGAAGAAGATTTTGAGCCGATGATCAAACCCGATTCTTTGACAATAAGTGAAGTTGGCAACCTAAAGTCACTTTCCAAAAAGAAACTTTCATCTTCAGAACATACTTCATACATAGAAAGGTTAATTTCTAAAGCAGATTCTTATTTTGAAAAGATGTGGTATGCTGAAGCTTCAGAGCTATATGACATTGCCCTTAAAAAGAATTTAAATTCTTTCTCTGCCGAGTTAATTCAGCGTGGAGGTGATTCGCACTATTTCAATTCCAATATGGAAAAAGCTTATTATTGGTACAGTAAGCTTTTTGAAATACATAAAGAGAACGTAACTGATTCTGATTATTTTAGGTATGCACACATCTTAAAAGGTACGGGCAGATACAAAAAAGCAAAACGACTGATTGATGTTTTTAGCGAAAAAAACGAGGCGGTGGCTTCAAAAGATGATTCTAATAATCAACTTGATAAAGTAAAAGCGTCCATATTTCAAAAGAATGTTGAAATCAAAAATTTGAATATTAACTCAAAATATTCTGAGTTTGCGCCAATGTACCATGAAAAGGGTAACTTGGTATATGCTTCTTCTAAAGATTCTGCGTTCTTCAAAACCCGGCGCTATAAATGGAACAATCAACCGTTCTTGGATCTTTACAAAGGGAAAGTTGGTCAAGAAGCAAACACTGTTCAGAAGGTCAAAAAAATGTCAAAAAACGTCAACTCTAAATACCACGAGGCTGGTGTGACATTTTCTCCAGACAATCAAACCATGTATTTTACCAGAAATAATTTTAAGAAAAAATTGCGAAGGGCCAAAAATGGCGTTAGCCATTTAAAGATATATCGTTCTGATAAAGTTAACGGCGAATGGTCTGAAGCAGTCGAGCTTCCTTTTAATAGTGAAGACTATTCCGCGGGTCACCCTGCTATGAGTACCGATGGTAAAAAATTATATTTTGTTTCTGACCGCCCAGGCGGGTTTGGTGGTACTGATATATATGTTGTGGACATATTGGAAAATAACACCTATTCAAAGCCAAAAAATCTTGGGCGAGGCATTAATACGAACAGAAGAGAAATGTTCCCTTATATTACTGAAGACAAACTATCCTTTTCATCAGATAGACAACAGGGCTTTGGAGGATTGGATATTTATGAAGCTACTTTCGTAGGCGATACATTTGAAACCCCGACCAACTTAGGGCAACCTATAAATAGTATTAGAGATGATTTTTCCTATATCGTAGATGCATCAGGGGAGACCGGTTATTTTGCCTCCAACAGAAAAGGCGGAAAAGGTGATGACGACATCTATTCCTTTAAACTATTGCCTGTTGAAAAAGCTCTGGAACAATTTTCAAATATTGTAGGGGTGGTCAACGAGTTGATTACTGGTGCCCCTTTGGCCAAGGCCAAGGTTACTTTATTTGATAAAGATAACAATCCCATAAAAGAGGTAGAAAGTAGTGCTGATGGGTCATTTGTTTTTGAAGATGTTCCTAGAAATAGTTCTTACACGGTTACCACTAGCAACCAAAATCATTTTCAAGACAGCCAAACCATAGCCACCGAAAATAACGAAGAGGTTGAAGTAGCTGTTGTAATGAAAAAACTAGATGACCTCATCGTTGTAGAAGACAATATTAAAAAATTAAAAACAGATAATATTTACTTCAATTTTGATGATTACCAGATTAGGGGCGATGCCAAAAAAGAGCTTGACAAATTAGTTGAGGTTTGGGAAAAATATCCCACGATGGTCATTAAAATTGAGTCACATACCGATGCGATCGGTGCTGCCGAATACAACAGGTATTTATCAGATAAACGTGCCAAAGCCACTAAAGATTACTTGCTCTCAAGAGGTATTGATGCGTCAAGAATTTACAGTGCAATTGGTTACGGTGAGCAGTATCCTATAAATGATTGTAAAGATGGTGTGCGTTGTGATAGAAACAAACACCAAGA
>CAYGUO010000167.1:0-6634 GCA_964353095.1 uncultured Flavobacteriaceae bacterium
GTTCTACGTTGGTGTCTTGGGTAAGGCAAGATGAATACGCAACGCAAACCCTGGGAGGAACGATAAAGATGAGGGTTGATGGAACAGACCTTTACATAACTAATGATGGCAACAATGCTTAGGGCTAATAATACGCAAATACAAAGGGTGTTTTTCAATGGTATAGAAATGCAGAATGTATTTGCGAACGCTGTACAGGTTTTTGGAGGCGTTTCTTTTGACCCAGAGGCTAATCTAGGAGCCCCGGATTCAACCGCGCCCCCTAGTGAATTCGACTGGACAGGCCCCGCATCCGGAAGCGAGCTTGTAACCTTTGCTTTTGATTTGGTGTTACCGGTAACTCCACCAACATCGGGCTTGATATTTGAACAGGGCGGTGGGGGACGTGGTATTATTCTCTTGCTAAGGAACGGACATATGCGTTTTCGTTTTGGTGATGGTGGTACGGCAGAGATAACGGTGCCAACACAGGGATTTGTAGGAACTTCTGCAACGGGTAATGCCAAATACATATGGGATGTTCCCGTAACTTCTTTACCATTTGACGGAAATGAACATACCATAGTTTGGGAAGTAGAACCAAGAAATGGACAGCAGCCCAACATAGGTCATCGGGCTTGGATTGATGGGGTGCTGCTATTTGATAGCCGTGGCTCCAACAGGGTTGAAGGCGATGACTGGTCTGGCAGTGCTTCGGGCGGATTTTTACAGCACAATACCAATATGCCCGATGAAACCACCTACGACCAAAATTGGCCTGTACAATCAGGGCAAGCAAGAATGTATCTAAACAAAAGTGTAACATGATAGCATCACCAACAAAAAATTTAAAATTGAGAGGAGCTGAACCAACTGGCAATGGCTGGTATGGAGCTAACCGCTCAGGAGGGAAAAAGCACAAAGGATTGGATATTGTTGCTGATCCAGGACAGGCTATATACTCTCCGATAAAAGGAAAAGTAGTTCGTGTTGGGCAAGTGTATTCTTTTACTAGGGCTTTTAAATTACTGGTCATTGAGAATGATATCTATCAAGTGAAAATAATGTACTTGAACCCGATTGGTCTTGAAAAAGGAAGTTGGATTCAAGTAGGTGACCTAATAGGTTGGAATCAAGACATCGCAAATTACTGGGGAGGTAAAATGATTAACCATATTCATTTTGAGGTTAGAAAGTATGGTCTACTTACGGACCCCGAACCGCTATTGATAAAACCAGATTGGTTATGAAAATAGACTGGTCCAAAATCATATTTATGTTGTTCTTAGCTTTTATCGCTTTTAAGGTCACCCAACCCAGTGGCATGTCAAGAGCGGACAAAAAGGAAATCAAGGCCATCGAAAAAAAGCTGGAAAATATTGATTTCAACATCAAGTCCATTCGGCTTGATAAAAGCAAGCACTACGACACCATTCTAGACTTGGTGGGCGATAACTATAAAAACATTGTTGATTCAAATAAAACTACAGCACGTTATGAAAAACTTCGTAGTACTCCTATTACTAATACTGTCGGTGACAGTCTTGCAAGGGCAATCCTTAAAAAAGCCGCTCAGTAGAGATAGCATCAACTTAGCATTAAGCTATGGCCTTGAGGCTATGGAGCAAAATAGCATCCTTAAAAGAATGTACGAAAATCAGACCGCTAAAGTGGAACAGTACGATTTGGCCTTAGGCATTGCCGATATTGAAATCACCCTGCTTGAAAATAAAAATCAATTGCTCATTCGAAAAAACGAGCTTCAAGCCCCTCCCAATTTCTGGCAAAAAACCTGGTCTTGGTTCAAGTTTGTTTTAATATCGGGAGCCGTGTATAGTGCAGGGGCGATAATTGGATTTTAAAAAATAGAATGACCAAAACAAAAGCTGACATAGAGCTATTTGCATTTTCGCTGCGTGATCACCTGGTCCCGTTTTTCTTCAATGAATTTAAGTCTGAAGAAACGGTGCAGATGCCCGATTTAAACAGTAAGGCGATTCGGTTGTACCGAATGAGCAGTCTTTGTCGCGTGATAAGCCTGGTACATTCTAGGTATGAAGAGGAATGTTCAAAATACGATTATAAGATTCAGTTTGTCATTACCACCAAGAAGTCTGTAAAACGCTACAACAGTATGTTGTACAAGGTGTACAAGAATGAATTTGAAATACTGGAGTTCAGTAAGGCTGATAACAATTTCATCAATGGTTTTTTTGAGGATATGTTCCGTACCGCCTTTCTCTATTATGTAAGTGGATATAATGGCAAGGAAAACCCTGGGGGAATCACCGCAGCTATCAATGATTTTGCCGAGCAGTACGGATTGGAACAGCTGGGTTTTGATTTGGAATCGCTACGGGTGCTTTGGTACAGAAATCGAAATAGCGTAAAATTAGGCCGCTTTCAGAACCGAATGGCCAATCGGGTACATAATTACTAGGTTAACCCCTCAAAGTCATGTTACAATGAAATAGTATCAGCTACGCCATATTTGTGGTAAGCTGAATATTATGAAGGTAAATCCACTTCTTTCTGAAATTTTACGAGGACAATGGCTGATGCAGCCACAATACATTATTGGTCTGGGTCAAATTGTGGCCGGCATTGTTGCTGGTGAAGAAGTTGAATTTGACCGGTATACCGGAATGCTTTCTTCTATTTATGATAAAGACGGTCAGCTTGTTCCCATGGAATGGGATAGTATGACGCGTTCGTTTACTGCAGATATCCCTGAAGGTTCCACTGCAGTGGTGAACATGAAAGGCGCTGTAATCAAGTATGGGGATTTTTGTACCTGGGGAGCCGATGAAATTGTAGCGGCTTTGAATACTTGGAATTCAGTTGATGCCATAAAGGGTATTGTTTTAAACATTGATGGGCCTGGTGGTTCTGTAAATGCTATTGGTCCTTTTCTTCAGTTTGCGGGCAGCAAAAGAAAGCCCGTTGTAGGTTTGATTGATTTAGCGGCCAGTCTTCATTATTGGACAGCCGTTGCCGTTTGTGACCATTTAATGACCGATAATAATGTGTCTGCCATGGTTGGTAGTGTTGGTGTCGTCGTTTCTTTTGCGGACACCAAACCTTATTATGAAAAGATGGGGATTAAGTTCCATGAAATTTATCCTCCGGAATCCGAAGAAAAGAATGCATCATTCAATATGGCCTTAAAAGGCGATTACGATAAGATTATAAAAGAACACCTTTCGCCCATTGCCCAAAAGTTTCAGAATGCGGTACGTGCCGGTCGACCCAATCTCAAAGAAGAGAAAGGGGTATTGACGGGTCGCACTTTTTTTGCAGATGAAGCCTTGGAGTATGGAATGATTGACAGTATAGGCAACCTTGAGGAAGCCATGAAGACGGTAGATCGCTTGGCCTTTAAACAAGCAGTAAATTTTAATTAAAAACCAATATTATGAAATGGAAATTTGCGGCGTCGTTTATTGCAACGCTATTAACCATGATGGGATGGGAATCCGTCCCCACAGCAGAAGGTAAAGTAAACCTGTCTGCAGATGAAGAAGAAAAGCTGAAAAAAGCTTTGCTTGACAAAGATGCCGGTGACCCGGATGGTACAAAGGGACTTGCCAAGATGGTAGAAAAACTACAGAAAGACCTTGATGCCCATGCCAAGGAAAAAGGAGACCTGAACGAAATGTTGCGCGAGCAGCTGCAGGAAACCAATTTGTCTGACAAAGAGATTGACGATGTGCTGGAGAACAAAGATGGCACCATTGACCTGAAAGAGGTTTCGCAATTGTTGAAAGGTCACAACAAAGAGTTGAAGGAAACCATTGAAAAATTGATGCGTACCGAAGAGCCTGAGGCGCAGCAAGAACAAATCGAGAATATGAGAAATACAGTAATGCGCCATTCAAAAACGCACTTGATGGGGGACAACAAAAACGTACTGAACGCTTTTGAGAACCGCCCATGGAACCAAGCTGCTGCAGGTGTAAAAGGCGTGATGCCAACATTTGCCAGTGATAGCGTTGAAGTGCAGCAATTAAAGCAAGATTTAAGCTTGTACAACCGTGATACGGATGCAAACATTAAGTCACTTTTTAGGGATTTGTTGACCTTGCCAAGTTTTTGGAACCTACGTTCTAATGTAGATGACAGGGTTGCTGATGGTAACATTGTTACTGCAGAAATCACCCAAGCGCGTAAAAAAGGTTGGTTGCCTAAAAACAAGCAATTAATTCAGCCTGAAGAAGCTAAGGTGTATCCTGCTCAGATTGATATTGAATATGCTGGCTATTGGTTGCAAGAGAAACTGACTTCTTGGATTAGCCAGTACAATAAAGAAGGTTCTCAGGCCTACAAATGGACCTTTGTTCGTTTCTTGGTGAATGAGCTGGATAAGCGTAGGGCGCAAGAGGACAGAATCGTTGCCATTAATGGGGTTTATGTTAAGCCACCGGTTGATACCGATATTCCTGGTCTTGCAATTCATAGAGGTGATGGTATTGGTGTTAAATTGTGGAGAGCGCTCAATATTGAGAAAAAATACAAAGTTGCCCAAATTGGTAAGCCTACCAAATCGAATATTGTTGATTATGTAAAAGATTTGATTGAGGCGAACATTCCTGAAGAAGAGCGCAACAATCCGAATATGGTTCTTTATCTATCCCATGATTGGATGCGCGCCCATGCAGAGCGAAAACGCCAATTGTTTGGAGGTGATAACAACTATACAGGGCAAGAACTTTTAGAGATAGAGAACTATCCGAATTACAAGTTTTGTCCTTTAGTTGATTTGGGCGGTACGGATTTTATGTTCATTACCTACAATGACAATATTGAATTGATGCAGAATATTGCTGGAGAACAATCCATTTATAAAATGGAAGCCTTGAAGCGTGATATGTTCATATTTGGTGATTACAAATGGGGCCCACGTATCAAGCATATTGGTACTAAGGTAAAAGACACTGACCCAACCGCATTTAAAGTGCAAACGGTTTGGTCTAATGGCTTACCTCCATTTAAATCTGATTTCTATGTGCGTTTGTACGATGATACTACGGGAGAAATTGCTATTGATGAATACTACAGCAATATTACCATTACAGATAATTGGGCTACGAATATCACTGATATTAATGGTGCCTTTGAGAATCAGGTGATTCGAGTAAAAGGAAATACTGCAGCTGGAGGTCAAGTCGTTGCAACCGGTAATATTACCCTTACTGGTGGTGTGTTTAATTTAAACACCGGCGGTGTGTTGACCTTATTGGCTGATGCTAATGGCGCTTTGACGGAATTGAAAAGAACTGTTGAGCCGCCTGCAGCACCTACTACGGAAGCTGAGTTTGACACAACAGCTGTAGATGCTGATGAAAGTAGCGTGTTTAACTATACCGGTGGCGTTGCTACCCTTGCTGAAATCGTTAACGGTATTGAAGGTCAGGTCATCACAATTAACGGTGGCGCCGGTGGTGCATTGACCATTAATGATGTTGCTGAGAACATTGAAGTGAACGGTGCGGCCGTATTGGCCAATGCCGCTGATAACATCAAGTTTGTAAAAGCTGATGGTGTTTGGTACGAATCTGAAAGGACGATAGCCTAATAAATAACCCTTCGACTGCGCTCAGGGCAGGCGTTATGCCCGCCCTGATGCAAAGTCTTTAAAATCTTAGAATATGTACGTAAGAAAATCGGTAGCAGCACCTCAAGGTATTAGTCCGGGTTCTGCACAACCAAAAAGACCGAATGTGACCATCATCTTCGCAGATGATATTTTGTCGTATCCGGAGCGTGATAGTAAAGGCATTCTATTGTTGGGCAATTTTGTAATGAAGCCCAATGCAGCAATGATACAGGTGTACATGACACCTAAAAAACAAAAGCCCTCTTATGCGGGTGAAGGTGATGTGGATGAATTGATTGTGCCACAACAATTTGAAGCGAGTCATCCTGGGAACAGTTTAGAAATTCGTGAATTGATTCAGAATACCATTGGTAAGGATGTTATCATTTTATCAGGCGATTGCCAGGGCAATGACTTTGATATGTACGGTACGCCTTGTTCGCCATTGCGTTTGACGCCAAGCGGTACTTTTGATGACACTAAAACAGGTCATGATTTAATGTTCAAGCAGCCTTTGGGTACTGGTTTTTTACCAGCATTGTACCAAGGGGCATTGGCATTGGGCGCACCTGTTGCGGCACCAGATGCAACGCTTGACCTTTTGGTCGCCAGTGGCTTTCAATACAAATTACCAGCTGATGCGGCCGGTGCGGCTATTGACACCACCAGTATTGACCATGAGCATGGCGCTGTCATCAGTTTAATTGGTTCTGGTGGTGCTGACCCCTCTACGCTATCAAGTGGAGCAGGTACAGCAGCTACTGTTATTCTAAAAGCCGGCGAATGGGCTGCTTTAGATAATGCCAGTATTGACTTGATGGTATATATAGATGGTGCAACCACTTATTTGATTGAGCAGAAGAGAAGCTAAGCCCCCTAGCCCCCTAAGGGGGAATGCTTACTCGGGCGGTGGGTTCATGTTTTTGAGTTAGTAATTTGAGTTTAGTATGGAGAAGCCCCGCAGTGATGTGGGGCTTTTTTTGTCCCCCTAGCCCCCGGAGGGGGGATGCTTACTCGGATTTTTTTGTTCCCCTAGCCCTACTTCGACAAGCTCAGCAC
>CAYGUO010000168.1:0-6623 GCA_964353095.1 uncultured Flavobacteriaceae bacterium
TTATGGTGGTACATATTCTGTAAAAACGAATCCACATATCCCATCTAATTCACAAAAAAGGACATGACCCTATTGAATGTAGAAATCATTAACTTTGATAAAGTTCAACTATTTATTAGAATTCAACTTTGCACACGAAAAAGACCTATACCACTTTTCAAATGGCCATCTGGACTCGTTTTGAGACCCTATTGTTTATATTGATTATCACATTCTTTGTTTCCATCTATTATTTTTTCGATCTCACTTGGTTGAAATTTCCGTGGACGCCCTTGGCCTTAATTGGTACCGCCGTTGCTTTTGTGATTGGTTTTCAGAATAACGCCGCCTATGGTCGTATTTGGGAGGCCCGAAAGATATGGGGTGGTATTGTAAATACTTCCCGCACCTTTGGAGTGTATGTGCAAGACATGGTGAATAACGACTATGCCACAACCCCAATGACGGAGGCCGATTTACAAAAAGAAATAAAAACACTTACCTACCGTCATATTGCCTGGATGACAGCGCTGCGTCATGCAATGAGAGCTTCTAAGCCTTGGGAAACTACGGTAAATCATCGAACAAATCAAGAATGGGACATGAAGCCGCCAGAGCGTAATTCCAATTTGGAAGATGATGTCAAATCTTATATTTCTGAAAGCGATTTTGACTATATAATGAGCAAGGGGAACAAGCAAACGGCATTGCTTTACCTACAATCTCACCATCTCAAGCAACTTCATCGCAAGGGTGTGATTTGGGAGTTTTCGTTTTTGGAATTGGAAGGAATCAATGATGAATTATTCACCTTGCAAGGCAAAAGTGAGCGAATTAAAAATTTCCCTTATCCCAGACAATTTGCGACCTTAAACCACTTTTTTATGTGGATTTTTGTTTTGCTCCTTCCATTCGCCCTAGTACCACAGTTTGGTGAAATTGGTAGTTCTATTTCAGCAGCGCATCCACTAGTAGGTGATTTATTCGTTTGGTTAAGCGTACCCTTCTATATTATTGTTGCGTGGATTTTCCATACCATGGAGCGTATTGGGCGTACCGGTGAAAATCCGTTTGAGGGCACTGCGAATGATGTCCCTATTTCTACCATCGCACGAGGAATAGAAATTGACCTGCGCCAAAACCTTGGTGAAGAAAAAGAAGACATTCCATCGCAATTTCCTATGAAACATCATGTGCAGTTTTAATAAATTGTTTTATGAATATTTTAAATTATGTTGTCAGTTCGATTTCTTTTTTGAAATAAAATGAAGAAAAAGCGTATCGAGAACCGATTTACTGGCAAAAGATTCTCGATACACTTCATTTTCGATAAAAAATCGAAAACGAACCACTTGAATTGATAATTTATTTAATATCAAAAACTCCAATTGCTATTTTTTAAATATTTATATCACTAATAATCAATTACTTATAAATTAATTAATTTTTTGGCACGCTGTTTGGTATATACTAACCGGAACGTAAATAGTTACTTCCAGAACTTAAAACCTTATAGTATGAAAAAGTTAATACTTATAGTTGCAGCGGTATTTTTTGGCACAGCCATGACCAAAGCAGAAACGCTAGAAGATAAGGTTGTTGTTAATACATTTCGTAACAGTAACTCTTTCATCTTCGCTGAAAACGGGGTAACCTTCTCGGTTTACCCAGATGGAGAATTTGATTTCTTTATTGACAATCAAGTGAACTTAGGAGTTGGAATTGGAATTGGTAATGTTGGAATGACGTTTAATTCTGGATTTGATTACAACCCATTTGTACAGTACGATGATTTTGGTGCTGTAATCCAAGTAGAAAATGTACCTGTGTTTTATGACTTTTACGGTCGTGTAAATCAGATAGGTAACATCAATATCAATTACAGAAACGGATTGGTAAGACGTGTAGGTGGATTAAATGTATTTTACAATGGTGGTGTATTTAGTCACCATACAGGATTTGTAAACATCTATAACAGAAACTTTGTTTTCAGACCGTTTCACAGATGGTTCGCAAGGCCGGCAGTTGGTTTCTTTAATGTATGGAATACTCCATATAGAAGATTTTACAACCCAATTCGATATTCATGGCACAGGCCTTATAGAAATAACTTTAGACGTGCTTATGTAGAAAGAGGAAGACAGGCTCGTTTTAACAGAAACCGTAGAGCTAACGTCTATAGAAATGACAATAGGGTTGTTGCTCGTGAAAACAGAGGTCGCAGAAACAATGCTGTTAGAAATGATAGAGCTGTTACTTCTAGAAATTCGGCCAGAACCAATAACAATGTTCGTAGAAACCTTGGTAGAACTTCCAATGAAAGAAGTACCACCGCTAGAACTACGAATAACGTCAGAAGAAACAATACTGTTGCGACACGTTCGAATAGGGCAAATACAACTACTCAAAGAACAGTAACCCGTACGCCAAGAAGTACAAGTGTTACCAGAAGAGAAGTTACAAGAACGCCTCAGACAAGAACGGTTAATCGAAAAACTACAACATATAAAAAGCCACAAAGCCGAAGTGTTGTAAGTAATAGAAGTTCAAACAGTAGATCGAAGAGTGTACAAAGAAGTAGCGCTCCTCAAAGAAAAACTGTTAGTAGAAGTGCTTCAACCAACAGAAGTAGTTCAGCCACTTCAAGAACCTCAAGAAGTTCTAGAAGACAGTAAATATTTGCTCAGCGAAGTTGTAGATGCTTCGACTTCGCTCAGCATTCGTCACACCAACTGTTTTGTTTCATGCCAAGGCATTTACAAAACAGGGTTTAAACGAAGTTTTTAGGTTGGTTAGTTGTTAACCCCGTAGTTGAATTTATTCACTACGGGGTTTTTCTTTTCAATAGCTTTTTTATCACTCCGGAAACATCTTCTGAAATTTGAAAACGATATAAGATACCTAGGTACATCAAAACGACAAGGGCCGATTTTAAAACCATATTGACTACCGGATGAAAGTAAAAATTGAAATAACTGAACAAAAAACCCAAAAAAACAAGTACTGCCAAAACCTTAACCGTGGCTTTCGTAAACGGCACTATCCCAAATTTCAATTTCACAAAAATTAATTTGAGCAGATTAAAAGCAAAAATAGAAATGAAACTGGCCAAAGCAGCGCCCTCTATTCCGAAAACGGGTATCAGCCATAAATTCAGTAAAATAGTGGTTAAGGCCAAACAAACACCAAAAAGTAGCACCGTTTTATAATACTTTGAATTGTATAGAATGGAATTGATATTGCCTAAAACAGAATCAAAAACCTTAGCTAATCCTATTAAAAAAACAATATAAAATCCATCCCTATAGGCCTCTGGGAGCATAGTATACAAGTCTTTCAAGTTTAAAACGATCAGAAGGAATAACAAGCCCGAAGCAATAAATAGCGTTAGGGATGTTTTTTTATAAAGGTTTTCCAATTCAAAAGTATTGCCCGTATTCAGCAATTCTGCGGTTAAGGGGTAAGTGATTTGGTGCATCGCTCTAGAGGGAACGATTATTACCGTAGCGATATAAACCGCTACCCCATAGTACGCAACATTCTCAATAGCCTTAAACTGATTGATCATCACTTTATCAATCTCCAATAAAATTAAGGCCGCTGAACCCCCTAAAATAATTAAGAGGCTATAAACCATAATGTTTTTGGTATCCTTTGGAAAGTTAAAATCCAATTTTGGAAAACGAAGCGAATAGGCATATAGCTTCATGATTATCATGCGCAATAGATAGATACCCACCAATCCCATAAAGAAAAAATCGAGGGATATCCATTTAAAAAAGTACAGTATCAGTAATAAGGTCACCCCTATCCGGGCAAACACTTCTTTCATGAAATTTCCGAAAACAGATTTTAGGTGTACCCTACTCCATGCAAAGAACACCTCAAAATAGGCCATTGCCAATCCTACCAAAAAAACATGCCAAATATAGCTTTCAACGATAGGGTTTTGCTTTGACACCAAAGATGCGATAGCATCATAAAAAAAGTAAGTGAACAAGGTAAGCGGAAGTAGCACCAAAAACGGACTTAAAAGCATCAACGTAAGAAAACCGTTCTTTTCTTCTTCCTTTTGCGCACTATAGAATTTAACTAAGGTATTGTGCACCCCAAAAGCCATAAGCGGCATCAAAATAGCACCCGTTGCCAAAATAAACGTGGCAAGCCCAAAGTACTTAGGTGCTAAAATTTTGGTGTACAGAAATAAGATGTTTATCGCACCAATACCGAAACCTAGATAGGTTACTGCTGTATTTTTTAAGGACTGTTTTAAGACGATTCCCATGCGATGGTATTGGCTAATTTCTTGGTCAATTCACGACGACTGTACTTTTCAATCCCGACCGATTTGCAATGCAATTCCCCTTTTTGAAACGCTACAAACCATTTTAAAAGTACATCTTTTAAGTTGGCTTTTTGTTTTGGGGTAAAACTAGCTCCCGCCTTAGTTTCTTGAACTATAGCTGCTGCCTCCCAATTTTCTGGCCCAAAGGCCAGTATAGGTCGCTTTGCATTTAAATATTCAAAAAGTTTACCTGGTATGATACCCTTGGTCTCGGGGGAATCAATCTCCAACAGTAACAGTAATTGTGATTTTGCCTGTAAGGTAACCACTTGTTCATGTGAAACATAACCATAATCATGGATATACTCCGCTAGTTGATGTTTTTGCAAGGACTCTTTCACCCCATCACCCACAACACCAATTAGCTGAATGGCTAATTGGGCCTTAAACTCCGCATTTTCATTGCAAAGCTCTCGTAAAGCCTCCCAGAGTATAGTTGGGTTTCTATCGGTTAGCAGCGAGCCAATATGTGATATGGTAAATTTTTCATCTAAAACCGATTCTTTTACTTCACCGTCATAACCATTGGTAATCACTTCAATGGGCGAAGCAGTCAGTTTTTCAAACTCTAGTTTTGTGGTAGTACTGGTTACAATCACCTTATCTGCTGTTTCTAAAACCTGCTTTTCTAGTGCATTATGTTTTCTTTTGGATGCCTTGGTCAATTTAAGCTTGTTATGATATCCAATACTTGTCCAAGGATCCCTAAAATCTGCGACCCATTGTAGTGTAAACTGTTTTTTTAATTGTAAACCAATAAGATGCACACTATGCGGTGGGCCGGTAGTTACAATCGTTTCAATACCTTCCGCTTGTATCAATTTTGAAATTGTCCGTACCGATGGTTTTACCCAATATTTTCTAGCATCGGGAATGAAAAAGTTACCCCTAATCCAAAGCATAGCCCTTTCTATTAAAGATTGCTTTTGATGCTTTTGAATGATACCGGAACTTATTCTTTTGGTTTTCTTTTTTGAAAAGATAGATGCCAACCCATAAGGCTCGAAAATGGCTTGTTTGATGACCTTGATTCCTTCAGGAATTTCACTTAAAAGGGATTTGTCCGTGATGGGATACTGGGCATTTTCTGGCACAAAAAGAATCGGTTCTACATTGAACTCGCATAAATACTTAACAAAATTCAACCAACGCTGCACTCCCGGTCCACCGGCTGGTGGCCAATAATAGCAGATGATAAGAATTTTTTGCATTAGTTATTTTTCTTGGTCTTTTGTTTGGGCTTCCAAAAAGTGAAAGCGATTCCGCTCAAAATCAATAATCCTAATAAAATATTACTTGCAAGTGCGATGGTACTTCCCGTTTTTACCACCTCAGGACTAAATAAAAAAGCGATTTCATGATTTCCTGCGGGCACTTTTACCCCACGTAAAGCATAATTCACATTATAAATGGTAGTCTCCCTACCATCAATCGTAGCAATCCATCCTTTAGGATAATGCATTTCTGAAAAAACAACAAACCCAGCATTTTTATTGTTTGCCGTATATGAAATGTAATTGGGCCTATAATCGGTCAATTTAATGCTTGCCAGGGAATCCACTTCAAAAGTCATGGTCTCCATAGCTGCATGTTTGGCCCTATTGATGACCGCGGTATTTTTCGTATTTAACGAATCTAATGCCTTAATTTCTTCATTGGCATTGTTTACGGTCCGCAGCTCTTGAATAAACCAAGCATTGCCATTAGCATCAGGGTTAAGCGCCGGAAAATTTTTTTCATCCTCACCTTGTTGCACAATATACTTTACGTTGAGCATATTTAGCACCTGTAAGTTGTTTTGATATAGGTGAAACTCCACCAAATCTTGCATTTTAGCAGGTTTGGCCGCATGATAGCCACCAAGGGACTTATGAAAATAAGAAGTTCGAGAACCGTTCAAGCCTTCTTGAGGGTCAAAAACCCGAAAAACCGATTGATCTCTTAAAATTTCTTGATCTACGGCTGTAGCCTGAAAAGGCTGGTCTACCGCGCGTTGTCTTACAAAATCTTCTTTATTTACATAGCGTAAGTTCACCCCTACCAAATCAAAAACCAATAAACCCCCAATCAACAAGGCAACAAGGTTCTTTTTGATTTTTTCCTTGATAAAAAGAAACAATGCCAAACCACATAGCAATACATAGATCAAAGACCTAAAGGTGTCGTTGATATAAACAGCCTCACGATCACTTTTTAATATTTCAAAGGCCGCTTCGCCAAAATAACTTTTAAAACGGTCATCTGTTGCCCCTTCAAAATCGAAGAGTCCTTTCATCAAAAAGATGGCTAACGCTAAACC
>CAYGUO010000169.1:0-6534 GCA_964353095.1 uncultured Flavobacteriaceae bacterium
AAATAGTTTGTCTGCTATCGTTTTGTAGGTAGCACCTTGGCTTAAGTAATCTACAATTTGATTTTCTCTTTTTGAAAACGAATCATACTTTTTCTTCTGAAAAGTAGCGATCACTTTTTTGGCAACATCGTAACTCAAGGCGGCTCCATTCTGCCGAACGGAGTGCAACGCATGTAATAGCCGTTGTTCAGATATGGGTTTGGTCAAATACCCATTTGCACCAGCTTTGAAGGCTTTTTTAATGATATCAAAATCAGTTTTTGAGCTAACCATAATAATTTTGACCTGAGCATCTTTTTTTCTAAGCCTGCTAATACCTTCAATACCAGAAATACCCTGCAATGCCACTTCTGATATCACAATATCGGGTACGCTATTGCGATAATGGAATAAAGCTTCACCAACTGATTTATAAACGCCTACCAACTCATAGTCAATGCGATTCATAAAATGTTTTTCATACATTTTGTTCATTTTTTCATCGCTATCAATAACGATAATTTTAAGGGGAAAAGTGCTCATAGTAATTCGATTTGGGGTTGAAATTTTTTGAGTTAAAATCGATGGAACACCCCTTTTTAAAATCAATAATAGCATTACCTCGTTACCCTATTTGGGGGTATAAATGGTGAATACCATATACCAATGGTATACGCAGGTACTTTTCAAAACGAAAACGTTTTGAAATATTAATACTTTAAAAAAGGGAATCCATTTAGAGGATGTCTAAAAAGCATATTGCGCTGTCCTTACAGAGTGCAAAACACGCTGTAAGCCATAAGAACAACAAACAAATTGATGCACGTAGCTTGGAAAGAAACTTTCGTCCTTACTTTTTAACTATCCTGAGGTTCATAGGCAACGTTTATAAAATAGTGAGGAAGGGTACTCCAGAATCTAGATTTAAATGTCTGGGGTTTTGCCTCGCTATTTTATGTTGTTTCCTTAAGAATTCCTCGTGGGCTTGCCCCGAGGTGGTTTTTTTAAACGATTCATAATACTGCTAAGCAGTGCATTTTTGTAGGAGTTGTAGTAAGATTTCATAATTCGGGGTTTGAAAATTTATTTGAGTCATTTTCTGAGTCCAATATATATTTTTTAGGATACTATCAAAAGAATTTGTAAGTATTTTCGTCCAACGGGATGTGATTTTAAAGAATTCGCAGTAAAAAACAAAAGGGACCGCCTAAAAAGACGGTCCCTTATCAAAAGCATTCGGTACATTATGAAACTAATGCCCTAAAAATCAACCCCGATTTCCGTAAGCTTCTGGTATTGTTTTTGAAGTTCACTCAAAACTTATGTCTGCTGTTGCCATTGGATTATACACTTCCATAATCCATTTTTCTTTATCATAGGATCCCTTTAAATTACTTAAACGGGCTATGGAAGCATCGTCTTTTGTCTTAAAATCTGCCAGATAAACGTAATGTAGACCGTTTTCTTTATTGTAAAACTGTTTCGCATCAAGACCTTCTTTTTTTAGTTGTTCCATAAAAGATTTAAGGTAGGTTTTGTTCTTAAAAACGTTTGCAATCAAATAATAACCCGTTTCAACTCCAATAAGCTCTGACCTATTCTGTGCTTTGATCATCGTATCATCAAAAAGGTTTTGTCTATTTTGCTTTAAAGGTTTTTTTGTATTGGAATGCTCCGCTACTGCGGTCTCTGCAAAACGGTTGTTGATTTTTTCTTTAGGCAGCTTTTGTTCTTGTTTCATTTCATGTCGTAACAATCTTACCATGGTTTCAAAACGCCTTTCCAACATTCTGTCTCTAGCACGTTCAATGGAGTCTTGTCTTAAAATTAATTCATCTAATACCAGTCTGTTTTCATAGGCTAAGGCGTTCTCATCTTTTGGTATGATATGCTCTTCTTGCATTTCTTGCCTTAATTGTAAAATCTGTTCTTCATAATTACGTACAATCTGATCTACTTTTGCATCTTCACTACTTGCGATATTTACATCTATTCCCAATCCTCTCAACTCATCGTTAAAGGAATAGGCAAGAGATAATTCATGGTTCCATCCTAAATTGTCACCAATGGTGCTTAGGTTTTTCTCCATTAAATACCCAAGGGAAAGTTTTTTGTTGAGGTTAAATCCAATCCCTGAAGAAAATCCATAGGTATTGTCATAAGTAGATTGTACCCAGCCTATTTTTGGTAGCTCTAAGAGCAAAGAACCGGTGAAAGAAAGGTCATTAGTGTTATTCATACCTAGTTGCACCAAAGGCATAAAACGTCCATTTTCCAATAAACCCCCACCATGTTTAAACTTATGGGTGTATTGTACTGTGGTATGAAGACTTTCTGTTCCAAAATTGGTTAAAAGCTCGTCCATGGTTTGATTGTACGAAATCAAATCCCTAAAAAAGACCCCGAAATCAAAACTACCGACCGTGAGGTTTATTCCGGGTTCAATATTGATTTTGTTTTCCTTTTGTGCATCCTCAATAAACGGATCATTTTCATTGGAGACAACTCTATTTTTATCAAGCCCCTGACTTAGATAATTAATGTTTGCACCAAAAGCCAAAGCGCTTTTTTCACCAAGTTTTACTGCCGTGGCATAATTGGCATTAAAACCAAACTCTTGAACAATGCCAGACCAACGACCATAAACGCCTAGCCCCAATGCCGTATTCTCATCAAGCTTGTTGCTAAAGCCTAAATAATAGTTTTGGTTGTTATCTTCAAAGCCTGAATACTGATTGCGCATTAAAACATTGAGATACGATTTATTCTCTCTTACCAAAGAATAAGTAGGATTGATCAAAAACCGATTAAAAAACAACTGGTTGTGAAATGGGCTTTTGACCTTGTACTGATTGGATGTTTCTTGTGCTTTTACTACTTGCGGAAGTATGATCAAAAGTAGTAAGCCTAACAGGCAAAGTTTTGGGCGATATATTTTTGAATAGTTCATTGTTTCGGGGTTTTTGGGTCTCACAAAATGGGGTACTGTTTTGCTCAATAAGCAGTTCGAATTAGGTTAATACTGTATTAATTAGTTTTCAAAGAGGGTTGAAGAATAATCCGTCTCCGTTTTATCATAAAGCAATTTCATTAATTGTGTATCATCTTTTTCAATGCTAATCGCTGAATTTATAGGAGGATACGTAATGGCTATTTGACTTACGGTTTTTTTAGTTCCACGGTTTGACATGACGTATCCGGTTCCTTTTTCAGGTGATAGCAGTAAGGAAAAATCATCATGAGGGCTGTTAATTGATTTACCAAGGTTAATAGACTTGCTAACACTATTTTCTGCTACCTGTACGGCAAAGAGGTCCAGGCCGCCATACCCTTTATGACCGTCCGATGCATAAAACAGTAAAGAATCATCTGAAAGGCTAGGGTAGAGGTCGTTCTTTTTGGTATTTACCTTGGGGCCTAAGTTTTTTGCAATACCTAAACTTCCATCAGGTTTAATATCAGAAACATAAATATCATATTTACCATAACTGCCCGGCATATTTGAGGCAAAGAATAAACGCCTGCCATCAGCAGATACTGTAGGGTGTTTAGCCGAATAGTATTTAGGACAAACAGCAACTTTTTTTAAATTTTTCCACTCACCGTTGATGTTCTCTGCTTTATAGATTTCATGAACTATTTCTTTTTTAGAGAAAATACCGTATTCCGGTTTTGTTTGCACGGCTTGACTAAAAAAAGCAAGGCTACCATTTTGAGTGATACTCATTGAAGGGGTAAAATCATCATTTAGGGTATTTTGCTGGGCTATTGATGATGGTGCCTGCTCTTTCTTTAAGGTGTACTCTTTTTTGATGGATGATAACCAATCTTTATTTCCCTTGATCTGGGTTGAAGAATTTAATTGGTTACTGGCAAAATCATATCGTTCTCGATAACTGGATGATAAGGTTTCCGGCTGAACAATTTGAAATAATTTTTCATACCAAAACGCAGCTGCATCATAATTTTCTGTCAAGAAATTTACGTTGCCCAAATCTTGAAATATTTCAATTTCTGAATATCCCAGTTTCAGTAGTTCAAGGTAATCATCAATTCGTTGGGTAGCTTCTTTGTCATTTTTTTGTTGTGCTTGCGAAACTGAAAACGCTAGTAAGGTCATCAACGAGAAAGCAATTTTGTAGGTGAGGGAACGTTTCATAAGAATAGATTTAAGACGTTAATACCGTACAAATATCTACAATGATGAAAGAGATATACTTATGAATTTCTCATAGGTTTTGCGTTTTAACGCATAAATATTGCATTACAACGGTTTTATTAAGGTAATCAATAGACAAACCGGTATACCTTTAATTTGCTGAAAATTAGTCTGATAACTAAATATGGGTCTTGGAAGAGCTTGAAACCAACCGATTGATTTCTTTCAGTTCACTTTCTGTTAAATCTCTCCATTCACCTACAGGAACGTCTAGCTTGATATTCATTATTCGTATTCGCTGTAGTCTTCGCACCCTATAGTCAAGATGCTCACACATTCTTCTAATTTGTCTGTTTAAGCCTTGGGTAAGTATAATTTTAAACTGTTTATCGCCTATTTGTTCTACATCACATGCTCTGGTAACGGTGTCCAAAATGGGTACACCATTTCTCATTTTTTTTAGAAAGGCCTCGGTAATGGGTTTATTTACCCTAACGATATATTCTTTTTCATGGCCATTTCTAGCTCTAAGTATTTTATTGACAATATCCCCATCGTTTGTTAATAAAATAAGTCCTTCACTAGGTTTATCTAATCTTCCAATAGGAAAAATTCGTTTGGGATAATTCATAAAGTCTATGATATTATCTTTTTCAACGCCAGTGTCTGTGGTACAGACAATACCCACGGGCTTATTGAGCGCTAAATAAACTGGTTTGTCCTTTGGGGGGACGATAGCTTTTCCATCAACCTCTACCTCATCGCCATCAACCACTTTGGTGCCCATTTCCGGTACTTTTCCATTGATGGTCACTCTACCTTGTTCTATCAATTTATCCGCTGCACGTCGTGAGCAGTAACCGACTTCACTTAAGTATTTGTTGATACGGGTTTCTTTCACAATGATTCAATAAAGATTATTGTAAATGTAAAAACAAACTTCAAGATGTATCACTATGTACTACTGAATTTTTCTTAGCTCAACTCTTCGGTTCTTTGCCTTTCCTTCATCAGTGTTATTATCTTCCAATGGTTTACTTTCACCATATCCGATACTTTCTAATCTCGATATATCGATTCCTTCATCTATTAAAGATAAAACGACAGCTTTTGCTCTATTCTCAGATAATCTTTGATTATTGTCCTCGTCTCCATCGGCATCTGTATGACCTTCAATGGCAATTTTCAATTCGGGATGCAGCGCTAGCATATTAACGATTTCAGAAATAATTTGGTAAGAATCTGCTTTAATTCTGGACTTTCCCGTTTCAAAATTGATGTAAAGTGCTATATGGCCAAGGTCATCTAATTCTTTTTTTATAGTCTCTGAATCTATAACGGTTATGGTCTGTTCAAAATCTTGAATACTTATAATGCCCATATTTGCACCTGCTGTACTGGATGTGATTTGTATCAGCACTTTATTTTTAGGCTGATGTATGGCATATATCTTTGTGGGATTGTTATAGACATCTCCAATGATGTATTTACTAACATTGGATGCTCCAATTTTCTTTAACGTCTCTTTTGGTATGTTGCCTTCAAAAAGGAGCACGCCTCCCTTTGTTGTAATGAAATCATTATAACTCTTGTCAAATAAAACCTGATTCCATTGTGGTCTTGTATTGTTTACTCCACGTTTGGTTTCAAAACGTGTCGTAAAGGTCTTTCCTTCAAAGTATTGGTTTATAGTATTGATATAAAAAATTAGTTTTGAATAGTCTAGGGATTTTTCTTCATCAAACTCGAATCCTTTAGGCGGGTTAAAATAAGGAAACTGACCTAAGTTCGAATTGCTAATTTTAATATCATCCCAATTCAGGGTATCTATCTTTTGCGTTTGAACTAGTTCTAAATCATCATTTTGTTCGGTAACTGATTTAAAGTTACTAGCGATTTCCTTTTTAGGTTTATTTTCCTTACATGCTGTAAAAAGTAGCACATAAATCATGAATATCAATTTTCTTTTCATATTGGAATTGAGTTAAGATCCGGGTCTCCCGAATAAGACATCCGTGAATTTAAAACAATAGAAGTAGATTTTACAAATGGATGAGAATTCGATACGGATCAATTAGAATGCGAAGCATATATGGTTTAAGAGAATTCGCTTATCGTTTTAAATAGTCGGAGAGTTGAGATGATACTGTAATTTTCTGTCTAGGGTAAATAGTGCTAGAATAATAAGATATGACTAATTAATGGCACAAGGTGGTATCCAATTAGCACCTTTTTGAATTGATATTATATTAATGATAGGGTATAAAACAAAAAATCTTGTAAATCAATTGACTACAGGGTTTCTGACGCTTTTTACGAACAGAAAAGCAAAAAAGCCCAATTTCTTTTTAAAAATTGGGCTTTGCTCTAAGCGGAGAAAGAGGGATTCGAACCCC
>CAYGUO010000170.1:0-6464 GCA_964353095.1 uncultured Flavobacteriaceae bacterium
AATTCGATTGATGAACTGGGTAAATCTAGCGTATTGGTTGAAGGTTTATTTCCTATTTATCGCGATACCATCAACGGTTCTATTCAATTGTTGGTTTCAGAAGATCAACTAAAAAAAGAGTTTATCTACTTTAGTCAGGTTGCAAATGGGGTGACGGATGCCTATAGTTTTAGAGGGGCTTATCGCAACTCTAGGATATTTACGATCCAAAAATATTATGATAAGTTGGAGTTTGTCTATGAAAACCTAGCCTATTATTTTGATCCAGAGAATGCCCTTTCCAAATCAAGTAATGCAAATATTAGTGAGGCACCTTTGGCAAGCTTTAAGATTGAGGCATTTGATAAAGAGAAGGGACTGTACTTGATAAAGGCCGATGACTTGTTTTTAAAGGAAGCCTTGGGTCAAATAAAACCACCAAATTTTCCTGGGAGCAAGCCTACCGACTTTAGCTTAGGAAATTTAGATAAGGATAAAACAAAAATCAATTCGGTTCGCAATTATCCTCAGAATACGAATCTTACGGTTTCTTATGTGTACTCAAAAAGTTCAGCACTCAATGGAGGAAGTTCTGCGGTAACGGACGGTAGAAATGTTGCCATACAAATGTACCACAGTTTTATAGCGCTTCCTGAAAATGACTACCGGCCACGTTTTGATGACCCTAGGGTAGGTTATTTTTTTACTTCTCAAAATGACATGACATCAGTGAGTTCAACTAATTATAGGGACAAAATACATCGATGGAATTTGGTTAAAAAGAATTCAGATCAGGCCATTTCTGAGCCTGTGGAGCCAATAACGTGGTGGATTGAAAATTCCACCCCTCTTGAATTTAGGGAGACGATTAAAGAAGGGGTTTTAGAATGGAACAAAGCATTTGAAAAGGCTGGTTTTAAGAATGCGATGGTAGTAAAAATTCAACCTGATGATGCAGACTGGGATGCGGGTGATGTGAGGTATAATGTTTTAAGATGGACTTCTTCACCAAACCCACCTTTTGGCGGATATGGACCGAGTTTTGTAAATCCAAAAACAGGTCAAATTCTTGGTGCTGATATCATGTTGGAGTTTGTTTACCATACGAATAGAGTACGCATTGAAAAACTTTTTGACGCAGTCACTACTGCTGACAACATTAAAGAACTTTGGAATTGGAATGATAGCAGTCATCAAATTAATTGCTCTTATGGACATATGATGCAATTTAATTCCAAATTTGGACAAACGGTTTTGGAGCTTAGTGATGCAAACCCCTTGGTAATGGAAGGTTTGAGAAAAGAAGCAATGGTGGAGTTAATTATGCATGAAGTAGGGCATACCTTGGGGCTTAATCATAATATGAAGGCAAGTCAGTTATTTAGTCCGGACGAGTTGAACAATCCTGATTTTATAAAAGGCAAAGCTCTGGTAGGCTCTGTTATGGATTACACGGCAATTAATGTTGCCAATAATCCAGAGGAGCAAGGTCATTATTACAGCACCACGGTCGGTCCGTACGACAAGTGGGCAATTCAATTTGGATACCAACAATTCCGCAATGAGGCTGAAATGCAAGCTTTACTGAACCAATCAACTAAACCAGAACTCACTTTTGGTAATGACGCTGACGACATGCGTTCACCGGGTAAGGGTATAGATCCAAGAGTGAATACGGGAGATTTATCCAATGACCAAATTACCTACTCTTTAAACCGAATTGAGCTGATAAACAGTATGTTCGGAAAGTTGAAAGATAAATACGCAGACAATGGGAAAAGTTATAATGATCTACGAATTGCACATGCCATACTGATGGGGCAATATGCTCAAGCAGGTAACGTCATGTCCCGATTTATAGGGGGCGTTTATGTTGATAGGGCAACGATTGGTCAAGAAGGGGCTACACAGCCTTTTACACCAGTTTCGTATGAAGACCAAAAAAGAGCTATGACAGCATTAAACAAGCATTTGTTTTCTAAAGATGCCTTTGAAACTCCAAATGATTTGTATAATTATTTGGCCAGACAGCGTAGGGGATTCAATTTTTTCGGAGGCCCTGAAGACCCTAAGATTCATGCCACAGTGCTTAGGTTTCAAAGCAATATTATGCGCCATATATTGCATCCAAATACCATGCAACGTATTCAAGATTCTGAATTATATGGCAATTCGTATGATTTGGGAGAATTTATGACAGATTTGAACAAAGGCGTTTTTGCAGCTGATATTAATGGAACAGTAAATTCTTTTAGACAGAACCTACAATTAGAGTACACTAAAAAACTGATTGATATTTTGGTAGGAAAATCAAATTATACAAACGCGGCAAAATCAATGGCGCTCTATAATTTAAAAGCAATTAGTAGAATGGCAAATAATACTAGTGGTAATTTGACTTCTAAAGCGCACAAAACACATTTGAGAACCTTAATTGCAAATGCCTTGGAAGAGGTAAAGTAAAACGTAAAATGTTGAAATAGTTTTGATTTAACCCCATTGCAAAATGGGGTTTTTTATTACCGTAAGATTATTTTTTTTACAAGATCTTTTCCTAGCTCTTCATTCAGTAGCGCAATGATTTTACTTTTGCCCATACTTAGTTCTTGCCTTAATACGGATGAGGACAAAGAAACATATAAGGTGTCATTTTTAAGTTCAACTTGGGTTGTATAATTGTTTACACCATTCCCCATTAATTTTACCCATGCTTCTTGGGCATCAACTTTATCAATACCTTTTTGTAATTTATTTTCTTTAATAAATTCGTTTAAGGCGTCTCCTAAGTTTAAGAGGGAGTTTTGTCTTTTGGCCATTACTCCGTAATATTTATAGGTTCATAGCGCTTATATTTGTAGGTGATGTTGTCTTCGTTAATCACGGAAAAGGTATCTTTTGTTAAGGTTGAAAGACGTTCTTCCCACTTACTTAACTTGTTTTCATAAGACAAAATAAACTGACCATCCTTTTCAATAATCGTGAAAATTTCCGCATCATTGGAAGTGTCGTAAGAGCCATCAAATTTTGGGCTCATCTTTTTCTTGAATCCGGTCATTTTATCAATCTCTATATAATCGATACTCGGGTTTACCGTGTAATTTTTCTTCGCACCACTAGGAAACTGGACTTCGGTAATTTCCCAATAACCATCCAAATTGGCTAAGTTCTCTTTTGAGATAGTATTTGAACATCCGGTTAGTACAATCATTAAAATAAAAAGGCTCGCTCGATACATATTACAAGTTAAATATTTTATAGCTCTGATGAATATTTTTAACTACATTTTCAGTTCTATCTGGGTGGGTATCGCTAATGAATATTTGACCAAAAGTGTCTTGGTTTACCAATGAAACTATCTGTGCTACCCGTAGCTCATCCAATTTATCAAAAATATCATCAAGTAGTAAAATAGGCGTGGTGTTTGCCTGTTTTTTTATAAAATGGAACTGGGCGAGCTTTAAAGCAATCAAAAAAGATTTTTGCTGTCCTTGGCTTCCAAACTTTTTAATAGGATGTTCATCAATGGTGAAATCAAGGTCATCTTTATGAATACCTACCGTAGTATATTGTACCGCTCTATCTTTTACTAAAGTGGTTTGTAAAAGAGAACTTAGGTCATTTTCTTGAAGTTTACTGATATATTGCAATCCTACCCCTTCGGCCTTGCCTGAAATTTTTTGATATTGTGTTATGAAAATGGGAATAAATTGTTCTAGAAAAATTGCTCTTTTTTTGAAGATTTCCGTTCCATACCTTGTTAATTGTTCGTCATATATACTAAGCGTATCAACGTCAAAGGTTCGGTTCAGTGCAAAATATTTTAATAGCGAGTTCCTTTGGGTCAAAACCTTGTTGTACTTCAATAAGCTTTGCAAATATTCTTTATCGGACTGGGAAATGACGCCGTCAATAAATTTTCTTCTCGTATCACTTCCTTCGGTAATTAAATCACGATCTGCAGGCGAAATGATGACCAAGGGTATAAATCCAATATGATCTGAAAATTTTTCATAGGCCTTGCCATTTTTTTTAATGACTTTTTTCATGCCTCTTTTAAAACTGCATATAATTTTCTCCGCCCTTTCTTCTTTTTCAAAAGCTCCCTCTACGACAAAAAAATCAGCATCATATTTAATGTTTTGTGTAGATACCGGATTAAAATAACTTTTTCCAAAGGCGAGATGGTAAATAGCATCTAAAATATTGGTTTTGCCCACACCATTAGATCCCACAAGACAGTTGATGACTGGGTCAAAGTCTAAATTCTGGGAGGCAAAATTCTTGTAATTTATTAAAGATAAGTGCTTTAAAAACATAGAGGGCTTTAAAACCAATAGCTATTTTTGATAATAAAGATTCCAAAAATAACGAATAAATTACCTTTCGGTTTTGGATAAAACCTTTATTTTTGCGCGGTTAATAAAATTTAGGATGGCAACATATAAAAAGAGGGGCTTCAAACCAAAAAATAAGGCAGAAGAGATTCAGTTTGATGAGCAAAATAGCACAACTGCTGAGGTGTTTAGTACGCTAGACGAAAGTGCTTCTAAAACAGAAGCGTGGGTTTCAAAAAATCAGAATTATATTTTAGGTATTATTGGTGCCGTTGCAATAGGGGTTTTAGGATATCTTGCCTATAATCAGTTTGTGCAAAAACCGAAAGAAGCAAGTGCTGCAAATGAGCTGTACTACCCGCAACAATATTTTGAACAAGCAATGACCAATGAAGCTGCAAAAGATTCGCTATTGCTTCTTTCTCTTAATGGGGCAGAGGGTAAATATGGTTTTTTAGATATCATTGAAGAATTCCCTGGAACCAAAGCCGCTAATCTAGCTTCCTATTCCGCTGGAATGGCGTATTTGAACCAACAGAATTATCAAGAAGCTATTGCCCACTTAGAAGGGTTTTCAACAGATGATGTTGTTTTGGGTGCCTTGGCAAAAGGAGGGATTGGAGATGCTTTTTCCCAATTGGGTCAAAACGAAGATGCTTTGGATTTTTACGAAAAGGCAATAGCTCATGACGCTAATGATTTTACAACACCGAAATACTTGTACAAAGCAGGAATTTTGGCCATGGAATTGGGATATAATGATAAAGCCGCCAAGTATTTTGAGCGGATTAAAACGGAATTTTCTTCAGCAAAAGAAGCCAATGATATCGATACTTTGATTGGCTCTGTTAAATAAGTAGCAAATGGCTACCGAGAATAAAAACTTATCAGTTTACGATAAAGCGACAATCCCAAATGCGAAAGACCTTCGGTTTGGGATTGTTGTTTCTGAATGGAACAACAACATTACAGAACCACTTTGTTTAGGCGCCATTGATGCCTTACTGGATTGTGGTGCTACTTTGGAGAACATCATTCGTTGGAACGTACCAGGTAGTTATGAACTGGTATTTGGTTGTAAGAAGATGATTCTAAATAAAAAGGTTGATGTCGTCATTGCAATTGGTTCGGTTATTAGGGGTGAAACAAGTCATTTTGATTATGTGTGCAGTGCAACGGCACAAGGTATTAAAGATTTAAATGTTCAGTTTGATGTTCCCGTTATTTTCTGTGTACTTACAGATGACACCTTGCAACAGTCAATAGATAGAAGTGGCGGTAAGCACGGTAATAAAGGCACCGAAGCGGCTATTGCTGCCATAAAAATGGCAAAGCTAGATATCTAATACTCTTTATAGCATTGCAACCTACTGCACGGTATGGTAAAACCGTACTTGCCATGTTAACAATTTTTGTGACCTAATTCCTATTCTTTTTTTTACCTTTTTAAGTACCTTTGAAGGTATAGGCTGAAGCAGTTATGCGAAATTTTTTAAAGCTAAGGAAAAATAGAACTTTCGATTATAAACCGCGTTTTTATAAAGGTGGGGCTAGCCCTTACAAAATAGAACCAAAACTAGACCAATTTCGAAGTACGATAACGAATCAAAGAGGATTAAAAAATAAATTCTCTAATGCTTTTGATGATTTAAACCGAAAAGGGGATAAAAATACCCGTAATCGATTCTTAATTATTGTAGCGCTATTAGTATTACTGTTTCTTTTCATCATAGACTTTGATTTGTCTATATTTTATAAGCGCTGATGGCTGATATTATAAAACTTTTACCAGACCATGTTGCTAACCAAATTGCAGCAGGTGAGGTGGTTCAAAGGCCGGCATCAGTGGTTAAAGAACTTCTTGAGAATGCTATTGATG
Organism: uncultured Flavobacteriaceae bacterium; assembly: GCA_964353095.1. Taxonomy (GTDB): domain Bacteria; phylum Bacteroidota; class Bacteroidia; order Flavobacteriales; family Flavobacteriaceae; genus Croceitalea. The sequence continues at coordinate 6,193 of CAYGUO010000170.1, forward strand.
CAAGTGCAACAAGTATTAAACTCATTGTAAAAGATGGTGGTAAAGCTTTGATTCAGGTTGTAGACGATGGCAGTGGTATGAGTGAAACCGATGCTCGACTTTCTTTTGAGCGACATGCTACATCAAAAATAGCATCAGCAGAAGATCTATTTAATCTAAGCACTAAAGGGTTTCGCGGAGAGGCATTAGCTTCTATTGCTGCAATTGCCCATGTAGATTTGCAAACAAAAGCGGCAGGGGCGGAAATTGGGACCCATTTAAAAATAGAAGGG
>CAYGUO010000171.1:0-6389 GCA_964353095.1 uncultured Flavobacteriaceae bacterium
CCTGCGTGACAGGCAGGTATTCTAACCAACTGAACTACCAGACCAATGATTTTATCTTAATAGACTCTAACAACAGTTAGATTCAAATCTTGTTCAAATGCTTTTTGCAAAGCGATTGCAAATATACATTCACTTTTCGGTTTGAACAAACAAAATATTTAATTCAAATGAATTTTTGTCGTTCCGTCATAAACGTATTCAATACTTTGGAAAAATTAGAACGAACATCCTCTTCAACATACTTAATTTTATATTGAGAACACTTTAGTTTTAAATCACGGATATAGGAAGTGATTTTTTCCTCGTAAGCCTGTTTGATACTATCTGCATATAAATCAATATGTTTTCCCGTTTCAACATCTATAAAGCGTTTTGGGGTATTGTCAAAGTCAAAGCTCAATTCATGGGTTTGATCCATTAGATGAAAAAGAACCACCTCATGTTTATTGTATTTTAGGTGTCGTAATGATTCAAACAACCGTGTTTCTTCTACCTCGGTTTGAAACATATCTGAAAATAAAAAAACGAGACTTCGGCGATGTAGTTTTTCGGCAATTTGATGCAGGTAGTGGTAGGTCTTCGTTTCTTTTGAGCTATTGGTATGTGCTGCAACCGAATTTAACTTGTCTAAAAGCATGTGAAAATGTCGATCACTACTTTTCTCATTAACGTAAAAATCATAAGTGTCAGAATAAATACTTAAGCCTACTGCGTCTCGTTGCTTTTTTAAAAGATTCATGATGGCACCTATGGCCAGCACTCCAAAACCTATTTTATTTAAATTGTCAATGGCTAAATTTTTTACTTCAGGATAATACATGGAGGCGGAATTGTCAAGAATCATGTGACAACGAAGATTGGTCTCTTCTTCATAACGTTTGGTGTACAATTTGTCAGTGCGAGCAAAAAGTTTCCAGTCAATATGCTTGGTGCTTTCTCCGTTATTATAGATTTTATGCTCCGCAAACTCTGCCGAAAAGCCATGGAAGGGGCTTTTGTGAATTCCGCTGATAAAACCTTCAACTACTTGTTTTGAAAGTAGCTCTAAGTTTTTAAAGAGTTTTGCCTTATTTAATTCTGATTTAATATCCATTGAAAACCTAAGATAAAAGAAAAAGGTCTGGTATAGACCAGACCTTTTCTAATTTTTAACGTATTGTAAGGATTACAACAGTGCGTCAATAGCATCAGTGTATACTTTTTTTGGTGAAACACCAACTTGGCGATTCACAATTTCACCATTTTTGAACACCAATACCGTAGGGATGTTGCGTACTCCATATTTAGCAGCAAATTCTTGATTGGCATCAACATCTACTTTGCCAACTACGGCTTTTCCATCATATTCGGTACTTACTTCATCAATGATTGGGCCTACCATACGGCAAGGGCCACACCAAGCTGCCCAAAAATCTACTACTACTGGTTTATCACTTTTTAAAACAACTTCATCAAAAGTTGCATCTGTTATTTCTAGTGCCATGTTTATTTATTTTTTGATTATACAAAGTTAGTCAAATATCTAGCTGATTCCTTACCTATTAAAAATACGTTTTGATTATCAGGGTATTACTAAAAACTATAAGTTAAATACCCGCCTTCTATTAGTGTACATACTTTTAGTTTAATTTATAGTGCACCTCTTGTTCCTCAAGAGTATGCAGTAACTCGCTAGTTATCTGTACTTTTTGTTTTCTGCTGCTTAGGTTTAGTTTTATTTCTTCTTCCATTTCATAAACGATAAAGTTTAAGGGATGGTTCCCTTTAAATGACCTCAAGGTGTCTTTTAGGCTATGAATTCGTTTTTCTTGCAGAGCAGCAATATCAAGTTTGATGGTCAATTTTTTAGCGTAGTTTTCCATGACTTCTTGTAGCAGCATAAAGCTATTGAACTGCATTCTTGGGTCGCCCTTTTTACCAGTTTCCCTATTGGTCCATCCTTCTTTAATAAAAATCTTCACGTAAGCGAACGAATTGATCATTAAGAAATGTCGAAATCTTAAATATTCTTCTCCAAAAATCCGGAACTCATAAGAATCGGTATAATCTTCCATGGTAAACGCCGCCCAGCCTTTACCGTTTTTTGAAATGCGATGTTGTACATCAGTGATTACGCCTGCCACGGAAAGTTCACGATTTAAATAGTTTCCCATTTCATTTAAATGGGAAATACTGGCATTACAAAAGGCCTTTATTTCAGTTTTGAAATCGTCCAATGGGTGTCCGGAAATGTAGATGCCCACCATTTCTTTCTCTCTACGTAATTTTTCCATGGTGCCCCACTCTTCGCATGGTGGCACTACTGGTTCAGGAATTTGTGCTTCGCTGATTCCGCCAAACATATCCATTTGGGAAGAGTTTTTATTCTCTTGATACTTTGCAGCAGACTTTATTACTTTTTCTAAAAAGGTAACGTTATCACCTTCCGTGTGAAAATACTGCGCCCGATGTGTGGTGCCGAAAGAGTCAAAACCTCCAGCAACAGCCAGATTCTCAAAAGCCTTTTTGTTAGCGGAGCGCAAGTCAATTCGTTTGGCCAAGTCAAAGACAGAACTGAAGTTGCCATCTTTTTTACGATGTTCAACGATAGTTTCCACTGCGGAACGACCAACCCCTTTAACGGCACCCATTCCAAAACGTACCGCGCCTTGTTTGTTTACAGCGAACTTATAATAGGATTCGTTGACATCTGGCCCCAAAACAGCTAAGCCCATTCGTTTGCACTCTTCCATAAAGAAGGTGACCTGCTTAATGTCGTTCATGTTGTTGCTCAATACCGCCGCCATATATTCAGCAGGGTAGTGCGCTTTTAAATAAGCGGTCTGATACGCAATATAGGCATAGCAGGTGGAGTGGCTTTTATTAAAAGCGTAGGCAGCAAACTTTTCCCAATCTTTCCATATTTTTTCAAGAATTTCTTCAGGATGTCCGTTAGCCGCACCACCTTCTAAAAACTGGGGTTTCATCTTTTGCAGTACTGCAAATATCTTTTTGCCCATGGCCTTACGCAGCACATCGGCATCACCTTTAGAGAAACCTGCCAGTTTTTGCGACAAAAGCATCACTTGCTCTTGATATACTGTTATTCCGTAGGTTTCTTTCAAATATTCCTCCATTGCTGGTAGGTCATATTTAATTTCGGCCATTCCGTTTTTGCGTTCAATAAAATCAGGAATATATTCCATCGGTCCTGGTCGATACAGGGCGTTCATGGCAATTAGGTCATCAAAAACAGAAGGTTTTAAATCTTTCATGTGTTTTTGCATGCCGGGCGATTCATATTGAAATATGCCTACGGTATCCCCTCTTTGGAATAGCTCGTAAGTTTTTTCGTCGTCCAACGGAAAATCATCAGGAACCAAATCAATATTATGTTTGGCCTTTACAATCTTTACGGTATCCTTAATTAAGGTCAAGGTTTTTAAGCCTAAGAAATCCATCTTTAACAAACCTGCACTTTCTACAACCGAATTATCAAATTGGGTCACATATAAATCGGAATCTTTTGCTGTTGCAACAGGCACAAAATTGGTAATGTCACTCGGTGTGATGATAACGCCACACGCATGAATACCTGTGTTTCGGACAGAACCTTCGAGGGTTCTAGCCATTTTTAGTGTTTGCCCTTCTAAATCATCACCTTCGGCTATATTTAAAAGCTGATGTACTTTTTCCAAATCATCAGCTCGGAATTTCTTTTTTAAATCGGCGTCTGATTGACCAAATATTTTACCAAGCTTTGACATGGTTGGAATCAACTTGGCAATTCGGTCGGCATCTCCCAGTGGCAAATCTAAAACACGCGCAGTATCGCGAATAGATGACTTTGCTGCCATGGTGCCGTAGGTGATAATTTGCGCAACTTGATTGGCTCCATATTTATTAATAACATAATCCATTACACGGCCACGACCTTCATCATCAAAATCAATATCAATATCGGGCATGGATACCCTGTCCGGGTTTAAGAACCGCTCAAAAAGTAAATCGTACTTAAGTGGGTCAATATTGGTAATGGTCAAACAGTAGGCTACAACCGAGCCAGCGGCAGAACCACGGCCCGGACCAACGGAGACATCCATATTTCTAGCCTCTCGGATAAAGTCTTCCGTAATCAAAAAATACCCCGGATAGCCGGAATTTTTTATGGTTTCCAGTTCAAAATCGATACGTTCCTTGATTTCATCTGTAATTTCGGGATACCGTTTTTTAGCTCCTTCATACGTAATATGTCGCAGATAGGCATTTTCGCCTCGGTTTCCACCATCTCCTGCATCCGCCGGGTCTTTGAATTCTTCGGGAATGTCAAACTTTGGTAGCAGCACATCACGTGCAAGCTCAAAAGGTTCAATCTTATCTACAATTTCCTGGATATTTAAAATGGCTTCCGGAACATCTTTAAAGAGTGCCTTCATCTCATCTTGAGACTTAAAATAATATTCTTGGTTAGGCAGGCCATAACGATAACCGCGACCGCGACCGATTGGAGTGGCTTGTTTTTCACCATCTTTTACACAGAGCAAAATATCATGTGCATCCGCATCTTCTTTGTTGCAATAGTAGGTGTTATTTGATGCAATCAGTTTTACATCATGTTTTGTTGCAAACGCTAATAGTACTTTGTTCACTCGGTCTTCATCTTCTTGACCGTGGCGCATTAATTCAATATATAAATCTTCACCAAACTGTTCTTTCCACCAGAGTAAGGCATCTTCCGCTTGGTTCTCACCCACATTTAATATTTTGCCCGGCACTTCGCCGTAAAGGTTGCCCGTCAATACGATGATATCTTCTTTGTACTGCTGAATCACTTTTTTGTCAATCCGCGGTACGTAGTAAAAACCATCAGTGTAGGCGATAGAAGACATTTTAGCCAGGTTATGATAGCCCTTTTTGTTTTTGGCAAGCAGTACAATTTGGTAGCCATAGTCTTTTACATTTTTATTGGTGTGGTCTTCGCAAACAAAGAATTCGCAACCTATTATCGGCTTAATTTCTTGCGCTGTTGGGTCTTCCCCATTTTCTAGTGCCTCTTCATTTTTGCCCTTTACTGCTTTGTTGTGTGCTTTCACTTCTTTTACAAAATGAAAAGCACCCATCATATTGGCATGGTCCGTAATTGCGACAGCTTCCATCTTATTGTCCGCTGCGGCCTTTACCAATGATTTAATATTGATGGTGGACTGTAAAACTGAAAATTGTGAGTGATTATGAAGGTGAACAAAAGAAGCCTCTTCAAGTGATGCTATATTTTCGTTTAGTTCAGCTTGAGAAACACTGCCAGTATCTTTTTCCCAAAGGGCATCTGCAATTTTTTTTGATGCCTTTTTAAGATTAATGTGTTTTAAGCCTATGAGCTGAATTTCTTTAGGATTTGCTTCAGAAAAATTCTCAAAGTAATCAGGCTGAACATCCAGTTGCTCTTTGGTAAACTCTTTTCTTCTGATAAGCTCTAAAAAACAACGGGTGGTTGCTTCCACATCAGCAGTGGCATTATGTGCTTCTGAAAAAGGTTTTTTAAATAGAAATTCGTGAAGTTCGGTAAGCGTAGGCAGTTTAAATTTGCCGCCTCGGCCACCGGGAATCTGACAAAGTTGAGCGGTATGTTCCGTACAAGTATCTAAAACGGGAAGCTCTTGCAACGGATTCTCGACATGGAGTCTATGAAACTCCGCACCCATAATATTCAAATCAAAACCAACATTTTGGCCCACAACAAATTTGGTTCTAGATAGTGTTTTGTTGAACTTTCCCAACACTTCTGCTAAGGTGATTCCTTGTTCTTCGGCCAAAGCGGTGGAAATACCATGAATCTGTTCTGCTTCATACGGAATATTGAATCCCTCCGGTTTTACCAAATAATCTTGATGATCCAACAAATTACCCATATCATCATGTAACTGCCAAGCAATTTGAATACAGCGGGGCCAGTTATCAGTATCTGTTATGGGAGCATTCCAACGTTTTGGAAGTCCGGTTGTTTCGGTGTCAAAGATTAAATACATATATTAAATACTGTCAATTTGAGTCGTCATCCTAAGCTTATGTTTTCAACATAGTCGAACGGTAAAAACTCATTAAAATGTAGGGATTAAAAATACCTAAAAAGGCTATTTTGGAAAAATAGAGTTGTGAGGAGTTATTCACAAAAAAATAGTATTTTAGAAGTATTGCCATTATACCAAAACCTTATGAAAGTCAAGTTCATTTTAATTTTAGTACTAATTCCATTTTTCTATTCTCCGCTTATTGCTCAAGATCAGAAGAAACTTGATAGTTTGCTAGCAGTTTATGACAATCAGGTGGATAGTCCAGAAAAAGTGAAAACTTTAGAACGTATTTTTAAAGCTACTAGAAATTACAAACTTAAAGAAGCACTTCCGTATGTC